>NZ_JBSVZN010000015.1:0-204876 GCF_054052225.1 Methylobacterium sp. JK268
GGCCGCCGTCGCCACCGCCATCCAGGCCAGCGGCGCCGGCACGGCGATCTTCGACCGCACGGTCGGGCTGACCACGCCCGAGGCCATCACCGCCTTCCAGGCCACCACCGGCGACGTCCACGCCAGCTCGGTGTCGAGCGCCTACGAGACCGCCTTCTTCGTGCGCGAGGCGATCCTCGACCGCCTGCGCTGGGGCGGCTCGGGCCTGCGCGACTACGGCAGCCTGCCGGCCACCTACACGGCCGACCTGCCCGGCCGCGCGGCGCCGGTGGCGCCGGTGCCGGTGCGGGTGCTCGACCCGCAGGTCTTCGCGCTCTGGGGCCAGGGCTTCGGCGCCTTCGGTGACGCCCGCACCGACGGCAACGCGGTCAGCATCAATCGCGACACGGCGGGCTTCGTGCTCGGCGCGGACGTGCGGCTGGAGAACGGCATCAAGATCGGCGTGGCCGGCGGCTACGCGTCGACCAACCTCGACACGCCCGGCCGGGTGCAGTCGGGCACGATCGAGAGCGGCTACGGCGGCGTCTACGGCGGCTACGAGGCGGGTCCCTTCGCGCTGCGGCTGGGCGCGGTCTACGCGGGCGACAGCCTGCGCACGCGCCGCGCGGTGATCTTCCCGGGCGTGGCCGAGACCGAGACCGCCCGCTACGGCGGTTCGACGATCCAGGGCTTCGGCGAGATCGGCTACAAGTTCGTGTTCGGCGGCGCCCCGGCGCTGGTGAGCAAGGACCCGGTCGCGCCGGCGCCGGCGGCCCTGTCCTACATCGAGCCCTTCGTGGGCGGGGCCTATGTGGGCATCGACCGGGACCGGTTCGCGGAGACGGGTGGGCTCGCGGCGCTGCGGGGCGCGTCGCGGACGTCGGAGATCCCGACGCTGACGGCGGGCGTGCGGGCGCAGACCAGCTTCGACCTGGGCCTGGGCGCTCCGGTGGCGCTGCACGGGCTGCTGGGCTACCGGCGGGCGTTCGGGGACGTGGTGCCGACGGCGCTGCTGGCCTTCTCGACGGGCCCGAGCTTCATCACGGCGGGGATCCCGATCTCGCGGGACGCTCTGGTGGCGGAGGCGGGTCTGGACCTGCAGATCTCGGCGCGGGCGACGCTGGGGATCGCCTATACGGGCCAGGTCGGGTCGCGGGCCGAGGACCACGCGGTCAAGGGCAGCTTCACCTACCGCTTCTGAGACCCGATCGTCTCACATCAAGCCGCACGCGCCCGCCCGGGCGCGTGCGGTTCTCTTTTTGTGGTCGCGCCTCCGCTTGATGACAGACTCCCCTTTTCCGGACGACTGTAGCGTCAGCGGAAGGAGATCCGGAAACCAGCACGAGAATCTGCCGCGAAGCGGCTCCGGGCTTCCCGAACCGTTGATGAAAGCAGCCGCTTCGCGGAGTCTTGCGCTGGTTTCCGGGTCGCATTCCGCTGACGCTGCATGCGCCCGGAAAAGGGGGAAGGCGGTTGATATGACGTCGCGAGCCAGCTGACCGCCCGACGCGCGGGCTGTCCCTCGGAGCCGCACTCAGACCCGCAGCACCTGCCGGATCTCCGCGGCGGTGGCGGGCCGCCCGCCGGCCCGGGCCACCCCCTCGACGGCCGCCTCCACCAGTCCGAGGTTGGTGGCGTCGGTGCCCAGCGGCGCGTCCTCCAGCCCGACCCGGACGTGGCCGCCCCGCGCCACCGCCGCCGGGAGGAGGGGGAGGATGTCCACGCCGAGCCCGGCCACCATCCAGGGGCTGCCCGGCGCCGTCGCGTCGAGGAGCCGCAGGTAGGCGTCGAGGGCGTAGGCCGCCGGCGGGAAGCCGAAGGTGAACTGCTCCGAGAACATGAAGCGGTAGACGGGCGGCGGGCAGCCCGGCACCGCCCGCGCCAGGGCGGCGCCGAGTCGCAGGAAGCCCGGCTCGTAGATCGCGTAGCTCGGGACGGCGCGGAACTGCGCCGCCAGGGCGAGGCCGCGCAGGATGTGGTCGCCCGGGTTGAGGTAGACCGAGCCGGGCTCGGCGCGGGCCGCCTCCTCGCGGGTCTCCAGGTGGGTCGAGCCGGGATCCACCACGCCCCATTCGAGGAGCCCGCGCGCGCCCAGCGCCTCCACCGCCGCGTAGCGCGCCTCCAGCGCGCCCGGCCGGAAGGCCTCCGCCGACTGCACGAAGGGCAGCGTCGGATAGACGATCACGTCCTCCTGCGCCCGGATCCCCTCGATGATCGCCGCGTAGGTGTCGGGGTCGTCGTTCTGGCGGCCGGTCGCCGGATCGTAGGCGTGGACGTGGATGATCGCCGCCCCGGCCCGCGCGCAGGCGACCCCCTCCCGGACCACCTCCGCGACGGTGAGGGGCATTCCGGGCTGGCGCGCCCGCGTCCAGGGCCCGTTCAGGGCCGCCTCGATCCAGACCGGCATGGCGTTCTCCCTCCCGCGACGCGGATTGTTCCGCGCGCCGCCCCATTCTACGGGAGAAGCGGCGGGCGTGGACACCGCGCTGCTGAGACACGGGCGCGGGCGTCTGTCCGATGGACCATGAAGCCCGCTCTCGGTCTTTGAATTTGCCGCATTTCCTGGGCTGAACCGGGAACCAATTCAGCGGGACAGGCTCCAGGGAGGACGGGCATGCAGACGATCGGACAGGACCGCTACCCGGAGATCCGCGACGCGGTGCGCGCCCTCTGCGCCGAGTTCCCGCCCGAGTACCACCGCCGGGTCGACGAGGCCCGCGGCTACCCGGAGGCGTTCGTCGACGCCCTGACACGGGCCGGCTGGATGGCGGCGCTGATTCCCGAGGAATACGGCGGCTCCGGCCTCGGGCTCGCGGAAGCCTCGGTGATCATGGAGGAGATCAACCGCCAGGGCGGCAATTCCGGCGCCTGCCACGGCCAGATGTACAACATGAACACGCTGGTGCGGCACGGCTCCGAGGAGCAGCGGCGGCGCTACCTGCCGCGGATCGCCGCCGGCGAGCTGCGCCTGCAATCGATGGGCGTGACCGAGCCCACCACCGGCACCGACACCACCCGCATCAAGACGACGGCGATCCGCAAGGGCGACCGCTACGTCATCAACGGCCAGAAAGTGTGGATCTCGCGCATCCAGCACTCCGACCTGATGATCCTGCTCGCCCGCACCACCCCGCTCGACCAGGTTCGCAAGAAGTCCGAGGGGCTCTCGATCTTCCTCGTCGACCTGCACGAGGCGCAGCGCAAGGGCATGAGCATCCGGCCCATCCTCAACATGGTCAACCACGAGACCAACGAGCTGTTCTTCGACGACCTGGAGATCCCGGCCGAGAACCTGATCGGCGAGGAGGGGCAGGGCTTCAAGTACATCCTCACCGGGCTCAACGCCGAGCGGGTGCTGATCGCCGCGGAATGCATCGGGGACGGCTACTGGTTCGTCGACAAGGTGACGGCCTACACGAAGGAGCGTGTGGTGTTCGGGCGGCCGATCGGCCAGAACCAGGGCGTGCAGTTCCCGATCGCCGAGAGCTTCATCGAGGTCGAGGCGGCGAACCTGATGCGCTACGAGGCCTGCCGGCTCTACGACGAGGGCCAGCCCTGCGGGGCGCAGGCGAACATGGCCAAGTACCTCGCCGCCAAGGCGTCCTGGGAGGCGGCCAACGCCTGCATCCAGTTCCACGGCGGCTTCGGCTTCGCCTGCGAGTACGACGTCGAGCGCAAGTTCCGCGAGACGCGGCTCTACCAGGTGGCGCCGATCTCCACGAACCTGATCCTGTCCTACGTGGCCGAGCACGTTCTCGGCCTGCCGCGGTCGTTCTGACGGTCCCGGCGTGACGCCGCTCGTCCTCCTGCCGGGCCTCCTCAACGACGCGGACCTGTTCCGCGACCAGGTCGAGGCCCTCGGCGACGTGGCCGCGCCTGTCGTCGGCGACATCACGCGGGGCGAGACGATCGAGGCGCTGGCCGAGGACGTCCTCGCGGCGGCGCCCCCCGCCTTCGCGCTGGCCGGCTTCTCGCTCGGCGGCTACGTGGCGCAGGAGATCCTCCGCCGGGCGCCCGACCGCGTCACGCGGCTCGCGCTCCTCGACACCTCGATCCGGCCGGACGCGCCCGACCGGGCGGCGAGCCGGGAGGCCCTGGGGCGGGCGGCGCGGGCGCCCGGCCGCTTCCACGGCTTCGGCGACCGCCTGCTCGCGACCTACGTCGCTCCGGCGCATCGCGGGGATCCGGCCATCGCCGGGCGCATCCGCGCCATGACCGAGCGCCTCGGTCCCGCGGTCTTCCTGCGGCAGAACGGGATCGCACGGAAGGACGGCCGCGACGTGCTGCGGGCGCTCGCCTGCCCGCTCCTCGTCCTGTGCGGCGAGAGCGACGCGGTGACGCCGCCCGCCGAGCACCGGGAGATGGCCGCCCTGGTGCCGGGATCGCGCCTGGTCGTGGTGCCCGAGAGCGGCCACATGACGCCGATCGAGCAGCCCGAGGCGGTGTCGCGGGCCCTGCGTGACTGGCTCCTCGCCTGAGCGGCCCTGCGCGCATTGTCCGACGCAGTGGATACCGGTCCGTCGCAGAAAATGCGTGAAACATCAGAAACCTAGAGCAGTGTCCGAGTGCAGCGTGACCGGACACTGCTCTAGCCGCCCGCCGGTTCCTCATCCTCGGTGAGCCGCGTCAGCTGCCGGGCGAGGCCCTCCACCTGGTCGCGGGTGGCGCGGACCTTCAGCACCGTCCCGTCGTCGGTCTCGATGACCAGCCGGTAGCCGGAGCCGATCTCGGCCGCCAGCACGCGGACCAGCGTCTTCACCTCGGCATCGGCCATTCCCAAGAACCTCGATCAGGATCCGCGAGCAGGAGAGCGCATCATGCCTCGCCCGCGCCGCGGCGCGAAGCCCGTCCCGCCGCGAACGATCCCGTCGCGGCCGGCCGCGGCGCGCGAGAACGCCCTTCCCGAAAGTCGTCGAAATATGAAATCGCGATCCATCGACAGACGTGACGGTGCATGTCACGTTGATCCCGCAGCGTCATGCTCTGATGCGCAGTCGATCATCAGTCTTTCCTCATTTCGCGATGCACGGCGGAGGTCGTCATCGCGCGTGTGTCGATCTCGGGAGAATCCCATCATGAGCGCCGTGCTCCATACCTTGCAGTCCTCGTCGGCCTCTGGCCTCGACATCCGCCGCGTCGCCGGCCGCATCGGCGCGGAGATCCGCGGTGTGGCGCTCTCGGGCGACCTGGAGGCCGAGACGCTCGCGGCGATCCGGCAGGCGCTGCTGGCCCACAAGGTGGTGTTCTTCCGCGACCAGAGCCTCGACGAGGCCGGCCAGGAGGCGTTCGGGCGGTTGCTCGGCGACCTCGTGCCCCACCCGACCGTGCCCTCGCTCGCCGGCACCGCGGGCATCCTCGACATCGACGGCAGCCGGGGCGAGCGGGCGAGTTCCTGGCACACGGACGTGACCTTCGTGCCGGACTACCCGGCCATCTCGATCCTGCGCGCCGTGACCCTGCCGGCCTTCGGCGGCGACACGCTCTGGGCCAACACGGCGGCCGCCTACGCGGAACTGCCGGAGCCCCTGCGCGCCCTCGCCGACCGGCTCTGGGCGCTGCACACGAACCTCTACGACTATGTCGGCGGGCGGGTGAGCGTATCCGAGGAGGGACGGCGCCGGTACGACGAGGTCTTCACGCGGACCGTCTACGAGACCGAGCATCCCCTGGTGCACGTCCACCCGGAGACCGGCGAGCGCTCGCTGATCGTCGGGCACTTCATCCAGCGCCTCCTCGGCCTGACGACCTCGGATTCGCAGCACCTCCTGGCGATCTTCCACGATCACGCGACGCGGCCCGAGAACACGGTGCGCTGGTCCTGGCGGGAGGGCGACGTGGCGATCTGGGACAACCGGGCGACGGTGCACCGGGCCGTGGACGATTACGGCGACGAGCCCCGCGTGGTGCGCCGGGTGACGCTCCGCGGCGTCCCGCCGGTGAGCGTCGACGGGACCCGCAGCCGCGCCCGGGAGATTTCCCGCCGGGCGGCCTGACGCCCGGGCGGGCGGTTAGGAGTTTCGAGACGGGCGAGGGGCTAGGCTCGCGGAGGCCCCCGCAAGCGCAGGAGACCCGATGTCCGAGGCGCCCGCCCGGCCCCGCGACCCCGACCTGACGATCACGCCCGAGACCCGGCCGGCGCCGCGCCCGCGCGCCGCCGCCCCGCGGGTGCGGCGCCCGGTCGTGGCGCCGCCGCCGCCGTCCTTCTCCGCGCGGCTCCCGCGCCTGCGGGTCGACGCGCTGCTGCGCCACCCGGCCCGCCTGGCGGGCGCGATGCTCGCCCTCGCCGCCAGCGTCGCCGTCGCGGTCAACGCCCTGAGCCTGCAGACCGGGCGCCATCCCGCCCCGCTCTTCGCCAAGGCCGCCCCCGAGCCCCGCCCGGCCAAGGTTGCGAAGCCCGCCGAGCCGCCCCGCGACGCCATCGGCGAGATCCTGAAGGGAGACATGCAGGCCACCGCCTCGGTCGGACCCCGCGAGGGCGCGGCGCGGCCTCCCTCGCCCAGCCAGAAGACCCTCGCCTCCCTGCCGCCGCCGCGCCCGAAGCCGGAGGCCGCCATGCCGGCCCCGGAGGCGCCGCGCCCCTCGGTGAAGAAGGCGGAGGCCGCGCCGGCCGCGGGCGGCCCCAAGCCGGACCCGCAGATCGCCTTCGCCCAGAAGGCGCTGGTCAAACTCGGCTACGGTCCCCTCGCCGTGGACGGCTACGCCGGCCCCGCCACCCGCGCCGCAATCGCCCGGTTCGAGCGCGAGCGCCGCCTGCCCGGCACGCCGGACGTCGCCTCCCGCACCCTCAAGGAACTCGCGAGCCGCTCGGGCCTGAAGCCGGAGTGAGGCGCAGCCGCGGGGCTGTGCACGGCCGCAGCCGCATTGTAGCAGGGGCTTCCTCCCGGGAGGCCCGTCGATGGCACGCCTTCGCTCCGATTTCTGGGTCGCCGCCCATCTGCGCCGCTGCGGGGTGGAGGGCGTGAGCGCCGTCCAGCGGCGGCGCGGCGCGCCGGAGGCCGGGGCGATCTTCGTGAAGGTCGACCGCCTCGACGGCCGCGCCGACCTCTACGGCCCCGCGCCCCAGGCCCTGTTCGAGGCGGAGGATGACGGCGTGCGCCGCTTCGAGCCGCTCCTGCGCGAGGCGCTGCCGCCCGACGTCGAGACCCGCCTCGTCAAGGAGATGCGCTTCGACCCGGACTTGTGGATCGTCGAGATCGACGACCCTCAGGGGCGGCATTTCCTCGACCTCGTGGAGAGCTAGAGGATGTTACGGCACTCAGCCAGGTGCGGCCCACCGTCAGCAGAGACAGGGAGCAGGGCCTCTGCCGCCAGGACCGCCGGCCGGACGCCGATGGGTATCCGCCGAAGCGTCGCGGTCGCCCCCGACGTCGGTCGTCGCGTTCACGCGCTCGGCGTTCCGACCGCGGGTGGCGGCGTTCGATCGTCCGCCGTCAACGGGCACCGGAGCTGAAGCAGCCAGGGCGCGAAGCCCAGCGCCTCGTAGAGCGCGAGGGCGGGCCGGTTGAAGCCGAAGACCGGCACCTCGATCGCCGTGGCACGGGACGAACACGCCCAGTCCTTGACCGCACTCACCAGCGCGCGCCCGAGGCCCCGTCCGCGGCACCCCGGCAGGACGGCAATTTCCGTGAGGATCACCACGCGTTGCGACCGGTAGGCGAGGCTCTGGGGCGCCTCGCGCAGGACAGCCCGGGCATAGCCCGCAACCTCTCCCGAGACGTCCGCCACCTGGACGCGCTCGGCCACCTGGAAAGGTGGGGGCGGCGGCTCGGTCGCGCCCGTGATCTCGTCGGCGGTGCGGAAGCGCTCCGGGCATGCCGCGTGGTGGTGGTCCCAGAGGAGCCAGGCCAGGCGCCGCAGGGCGGCCTCGTCCTTGGCCTCGGCCTCGCGGATCAAGGGCAGCATCTCGGCCTCCGAGCTCAGTTCGTGCCGAGCTTAACGCGGGCACCCCCCCGCGCCGAGGCGGGACTTGCGGCCGAGGGATGGCAGCGTGGACTGGCCCGGTGCTTAACCGCCGCGCCTCGGCGGCCTGATGCGATGTCCGGTCAGTTGCCTCGCAAGGCGGAAGCCGGCTTCGCTCGGGGGCCGTGCGGGCTGGTGAGACGATGTCGGGACGGCACGTCCGGAGACGGTCTCACTGCGTCCGCCGCGTCCGCTCTGGCAGCACCGGGCGCAGAGCCGGCGCGGCGGGGCGCAGTATCGGCGAGGACGGGCCGTGATGGGGCCGGTGCTGCTCGGGCCCGGCGACGCGCTCGGCCGGCTCCGTGCCGAGGATCGCGGCGAGCAGGTCGCGGGCGGTGGCCGGGAGCGTCGTCCGGAACACCTCCGTCAGCGCGAAGACCGCCTCGACCGAGCGGCCGAGGACGGGGTCGAGCCGCAGGAACAGGAACACCGCCTCCTCCTCGCCGAGCCCGGCCGCCCGCAGGGCCAGGGCCAGGAGATCGTGGCGGCCGGGCGCGGCGAAATTCCAGGCCGTCGGTCCGAACCCGAGGGCGTCGGCGATCTCGGCCTCGGCGCGGCCGCGCTCGCCGCGCAATGCGAGGGTCTTGAGGGCCTCGCCCAGGCCCCGCGGGGCCGGCCGGGAGAGCGGCCGCAGGGCGGCCCGGGAGGCCACCGATTCACGGATCGCGCGCCGGCGCGGAGGCTCCGCGGCGAGATAGAGGGGGGCGAGATCGGCCGGCGGGAGGTCGTCCCGGGCGACGAGCCGCGCGGCGAGGTCGGGCCGCCCGCGGGCGCGCCCGACGAGGCGCTCAAGTGCCGGGCCATCGAGCCGCGCGGCCGGGTTGCCGGCCAGCGCGAGATCCACCGCGGGATCGTCCCTCAGGGTGAGGTCGTCGATCACCGCCCGGCTGAGGTCGCCGCGGCCCGCGATGACCGCGTCGAGGGCCGGACCGTTGCCGGCGGCGTCGAGCAGGGCGGCGGACAGGACGGGGCTGAGCCGCAGGACCGCGTCGCGGGCCTCGCCCCCGTGCGCGGCGAGGAGCTGCAGCACGCTCTCGGGCGTGTCGGGCAGCGGCGCCAGCTTCTGGGCCACCAGCGCGGCCGTCGCCGCGTCCACCCCCGGGATCAGCCCGCAGGCGAGCGCCTCGAAGGCCCGGATGGTGCCCGGATCGCGCGCGGGCGCCGTGCGGAACAGGTCGGATTGGACCCGGAGCAGCACGGGCTTCATGTCGAGCCGGCGGTGCTGCGCCAGTTCGAGGAGGCCGGAGAGGTCCGGCAGGGCGTCGACGGCGGGGCGTGACATCGGCGGTTCGGTTACGCAGAACGAAGATCCGGAGACTACGAGCGACCCTGTAAAGCGACGCTTAAGCCTGTCGCGAGGGCGGAGGGCGGGTCCTGGGGAAAGCGGGGATGCGCGCCGGCCACGGTCACCGACGGTTTACGGCCGGGCCCGGCGGGCCGCTCGCCGGCAACGATCCGTTAACCACGCCGTGGTCTCTGATCACCGGTCAGCGCGCCGCCGTCCCGCACGGCGGATCTCGGAGGGTCCTCGATCCGGAGGGGGAGATGAGCGGTTCGGAGCAACGCGTCACGGCGACGATCGTCCCGTTCAGGGCTCACGCCCGGCCCGTGGATCGGCCGGATTCCGCCGACCCACGCCGCGGCACCGTCCTTCTTTTCACCGGGGTGCGCTATGAACGCCTGCCCGATCCGGCTCCGCTGGAATCTCCGCCGCCCGGCCGCACGCCGCCCAGGGGCGACCTCCGCAAGCGCGGCTGAGTCCCGGATGCGGATGCCCGGCCTGCTGCGTCGGCCCTTCCTGCTCGCGGCGCTGCCGCTCGTCGCCTCCTGCGTGCAGCAGGGCGATCTCGGCCGCCCGGCGCCCACCGCGTGGAACAGCCTCGTCGATGCCGCCGGCGCTCTGGCGGCGCGGGGACGTGACGAGCCCATCTCGCCCTTCCCCTACACGGACGACGAGCGGTCGCTGCGCGACCGCGCGTGGCGCTACTTGATGCCGGCGCGGGAGCGGGCCGATCTCGACACCCTGCTCGCCAACCTCGCCCGCTCGCGGCTGGTCCCGCCGGACGGGCCGTCCGCCGAGCCCGCCGCCTATTTCGAGGCGCTGGCGGTCGGGGAGGCCCGCTCGCCGGTCTCGCGCTACCGCCGCCTCTCCGACGACGCGGTGGCGGACGGCCGCCTGATCCCGGCCTTCGCGGAGGATGCCGCGCGGGTGATGCGGGCCGACCTCACGCGCCTGCGCGGCTTGCCCTTCATCCGCACCCTCGACGACGAGGACGTGCGCAGCGCCGCCCTGCGCGTCGCCGAGAACCGCTGCCTCGTCGCATGGGTGCGGCGCGAGGCCCGTCTGCGCGAGGCGGGCTACCGCTTCGCCCTGGAGCATCTCCTGCTCACGGTGCCGGGCGAGGAGGCGGTCGGGGCCGAGCGCAGCCTCGCCTTCCTGAATGCGCGCCGCAGGCTCCTCGATCCGCTGCTCCCGGTCGACGCGGAGGCCCGCTGCGGCCTCGCGCCGGCCGCGGGCGAGCCGCCACGCGATGCCATCGTCGCGAAGGGCTGATCGGCCTTTCTCCGATCAAACCGGAGGGCGGACCAGCAAACGCCCCCGCGGCGGATCTGCGCTTCGCCCCGCGCTTCTCGGCGCACGTCGACCTCGAACGCGCTCGCAAGGCATTGTCGTTGCTGTGAGATGTGAAGCGCTCCGCTTCGGAGATGATGGCGCGGGGAAACCCTCTCCCCAGTGGGAGAGGAGCAGGGTCGATCGAAGATCGCGTAGGTTGGCTCGGCTTCAGAATTGAACTCCGAAGGTCGAGCTGGCAGCGGCACGGTTGCGTCTTCTTGCTGAAGCGTCCGTCCCTTACGCCTATCCTTCTCCCACTCGGAACAGGGGATCCCGCCCCAATCCTGATGTCCCATCGGGAGCGGTGGAATGTCTTTGCCACAGAACAGGACCCGCGGGCGTCCGCAAGGGACGAGGGGGCGGTGACGAACTGATACCAATGGCCCGCCGCGTCAACATCCCGGACCGTCGGTGTAAGACGGGATCGTCGGGCTCCCGCCCGACCGTCACGCCGCCCGCTCACCAGGATCGACAGCTCGTCGTGAGCCTGTGACGGCTGCGCCGATCGGCACATCCGTGCGAGACGGAGTGTTCAGCTGTGGTATTCGTCCTGGAATGACGTAACATAAAATGCTAGATCTTTACAACACCTCGGACATTTGCACGTTTCGAATGGCTGCGTCGCACTGCCCGACATCTCCAACGAACGGGCGCGCGAGTATCAGTCTGCACACAACTACGGAACGCGACGCCATCCTGTTCCGATCTCACGCTTATAAATGACAATTCATGTTTATCTGCAGCCATGGAAGTGCATGTTGTGGTGCCCTGGCGACTCGACGATGCACGGTGAGTGACCCGTATGAAGCGCGTATAAAAACTGTATACACGTCAGTAAAAATATAATCTGCCGTTTTTTGCATATTTGACGATTTTTAACCCAAGTTTTTGAAATGATTTCAGCGCCGAATTGACCTGCTTCGTTCCTTTGTCAAATTCAGGCCGGATTAAATGCCCTATGGGAAGTTGCCTTTCGCAACGTGAGGCAGGCACGGGCAGCGAGAGGGATGCGCGAGTGCATCGAGGAATGAGGACGTCGTTAGGGGGCGCCAGGCAACGCTGGATCTCGGACGCCAGGGCGAACGTGGCCGTGACCTTCGCCTTCGTCATCACGATGCTGTGCTCCGGCATCGGCCTCGCGGTCAATTACGCGTCGTGGCGGATGCAGGCGGGGACCCTGCAGCAGGCGGTCGACGGCGCGGCCCTGGCGGTCGTCTCCGACATGCAGGTCTCCACCCCGACCTACGATCGCATGCTGGCGGTGGCGCTCGGACAGGCGCGCGCCCTGGTCCCGCCGGAGATGCGCGACCGGACCGTCGGCGACACGGCCTGGCTCACCATCCAGCCCCTCTATCGGCCGAAAGGCGGCGATGCCCTCGTGCCGGCCTGGAGCGGGGACAACGCCGCCCCGACCGCCGTGCGGGTCGCCATCAGCCAGGAGAAGCGCTCCCTGTTGAGCGGGATCTTCGGGGCGGGCAGCGGCCACATCGGCGTCGAGGCGACGGCCGAGACGGTCGGAACGATCAAGATCTGCGTCCTCGCCCTCGACCCGTCGGGCAGCAGCACCCTCCGGATGACCGACCGCGCCCGGATCGACGCGGATGGCTGCTCGATCTACGGCCTGTCGAACAGCGGGTCAGCCCTCCGCGCGGACGGCAACGCGCAGATCAGCGCGCTGAAGACCTGCGTGGTCGGCGGCTACGCGGGGTCGAGCTGGAACTACCGCCCAACTCCCGTCACGGGCTGCCCGCCGATCAAGGACCCACTCGCGGAGCGCGCGCGGCCGGCGGTAGGACCCTGCAACAGCAATGACCGCCCGACAGTGATCAGAGAGACGAAGAAGATGCTCCAGCCGGGCACCTATTGCGGCGGGCTGATCATCGCGGCCGGCTCCGAGGTGACGCTCGCTCCCGGCACTTATATTATCAAGGACGGCCCGCTGATCGTCGGCTCCGAAGAGATCAAGAGCGATAATCTTAAACAGAGAATTGCGTGCGTGTGCTACTTATCTCCGACACTTCTGTCTGATTATATGAAAAATATCTGCAATATTCTGAGGGATAAATACATTTCTCCGGGGTCTCTCACCGGAACGGATGTCTCGTTCTATTTCACAGGATCGATCGACAAGGAGGAGGATGGCGGAATTTATCCGGCCCAGCTGATGCCGCACTCGTCGGTGTCGCTCTACGCGCCGCGCACAGGACCCATGGCGGGCCTGCTGTTCGCCGAGGACCGCGACCTGCCGGGGGATCGGAAGTTCCTCGTCCTGAGCGACGATGCGCGCCGGCTCGTCGGGACGATCTACCTGCCGTCCTCTACCTTCATGGTAAAGACGAACCAGGTGGTGGCCGACCTGTCCGAGTACACGGCGATCGTGGCGAACCGGCTCGACCTGTCCTCCGCGCCGCGCCTCGTGATCAACGCCGATTACGGCGCCACCACGGTCCCGGTGCCCCGCGGCATCGGACCCAACAGCGCCATCCCGACGCTCACGCACTGACCGCGATGGCGGGCCTGGGACTCCGCCTACTCGTCCGGCGCGTCGATGGTGCAGGAGACCGACTTCGCCAGTGCGTCCGCGAGCGCCTGCTGGCTCGGCAGGGCCGCGAGCGCCCGCACCACCACGAAGCCCTCGCGGCTCGGCGCCACGATGCGCACGTCGCGGTTGCGGTCGTCCTCGTCCTCCTCCGCCAGCGCCTCGTCGAACTGACGGCGGGTCATGATGACGAGTTCGATGTTGCCCTTCACGGCCGCTTGGTCGGTGATGGCGTAATAGGCGCCCCGGCGCCCGTGCAGGGCGAGGGACTCGAAGAGCGGCCCGGTCTCGGTCGAGATCCGCACCGGACCGTCGTCGAGGTCGTAGGCGCAGACGCCCACCGCCACGGCCGGATCCTGCGGCGGCAGCCAGTCGCCCTCCGCGGGTGCGGGCGGCCCGCCCATGGCGGCGGCGTGGATCAGCACCGAGGTGTCGTTGCTGAGCGTCGCCCGCGTGCGGGAGACCGCGTCCCGCCCCGACAGGTAGGGGATCGCCATCACCACCGCGACATGGACGATGCCGGCGAGCACGAGGCCGCACAGGGTCGCGATGAGGAAACGGCCGAGGGAAGTCATCCGTCGCACCCGACGCGCGTGATCGAGGGGACGCCCTCGCGCTCCAGCACGCCCGTGCTCGCGGCGACGGGCGTGTCGTAGAGCCGCAGGACGAGGCGGAGCGCCCCCTCGCCCGGGGGCACCGGCAGCCAGTTGCCGGGCTGGACGGCGGGGCTGAGCGTGATGGCGAAGCGCCCGGAGGCGTCCCGGAGCAACTCGGTGGCGGTGAAGCCGCGGCGGGGCGGCGGGCCGTCCGTCGCCGGATCGGGGGCCGGGCGGCGGCGCTCCGCCGTGAGGGTCCAGGCCCGGGCCGGGGGCGTCGCCCCGGCGATCCGATAGGTGCAGGCCGGCAGCAGGCGCTGGCCCTGGTCGTCCCGCAGGGCGGTGAGCAGCAATCCCTCGCCGAGCGCGATCGGGATCTCGCCGGTCCGGGCGAGGATCGCCCGCGCGTAGGGGTCCGCCTCCTGCGAGCCGAGGCGCGGCCAGGCGGTCCAGGCGTTCAGGGCGACGCCGCCGAAGGGCGGCGGGCCCCGCGTCGCCCAGTTGGCGCTGGCAAGCCCGAGGCCGGCGCCGAGCGCCAGCGCGTAGGCGACGAGCCCGACCGCGCTGGCCCGGCCCGGGTTGAGGGGCGAGCGCCGCAGGGCCGCGCCCGCCCGGCGCAGGGCCGGGCGGAGGGCGGCGGTGCGGGCGGTCGCCTCCGCCGGCGCTCGGGCCAGTCTCTCCGTGAGCATTGGGGCTGTCTCTAGCGCGGATCCGCGCCGCGGGGGGCGCGCGTCACGGGGTCGCGATCCGGCCCCGCGGGGCCTCGCCCTGCGCGAAGCTGCCGGTGGTGCGCACCTCGCGCAGCGCGGAGCGGCCGGGCTCGACGGTCCGGAACAGGCCGCCGATGCCGCCCAGCACCTCGAAGGAGCGCCGCGAGAGCGCGCCGGGCGGCGCCCCGGGCGGCGGCGCGGTCGGGGCGGGCGCCTTGTTGGCCGCGACCGCCCCGGGCTTGTCGCCCTCGAAGCCCGGCAGCGGCTTCAGCTCGATGCCCTGGTGGGCCGGCGCCATCACCTCGTGGAAGGTCATGGCGGGCAGGGAGCCGCCGGTCATGTTCTTGGTCGAGGTGTGGTCGTCGTTCCCGTACCAGACCGCGGTCACGAGGTTGCCGGTGAAGCCGCAGAACCACGCGTCGCGATAGGCGTTCGTGGTGCCGGACTTGCCGGCGGTCTTCACGCCCTCGACCTGCGCCTTGCGGCCGGTGCCCTCCTCAACGACCTTGTTGAGCATGAAGTTCATGTCCGCGACGACGCGGGTCGAGAGCACCTGCTCGGGAGCCGGCTCGCTGGTGTCGTGGCGGTAGACAACCTCGCCCGAGGAGGCGCGGATCTCGATCGCCGCGTAGGGCTTGGCGCGCCGGCCGCCATTGGCGAAGACCGCGTAGCCGGCGGCCTGGTCGAGCACGGTGACCTCCGCCGATCCGATCGGCAGGGAGACGGAATCCACGAGGTTCGAGGTGATGCCCATGCGGTGGGCGGTGTCGATGATCTTCGCCCGGCCAAGCTTGGCCGCGCGGGCTTCGTGCGTCTCGCCCATGGCCTTGCCCATGGCGATCGACAGCTTGACCGGGATGGTGTTGATCGACTTGGCGACGGCGATCCACAGCGGCACCGTGCCGGCGAAGGAGCGGCCGTAATTCGCCGGGCACCAATTGCCGATGCAGACGGGCGAATCCACCACCTTGGTCTCCGGCCGCCACAGGCCGGTCGAGAGGGCGGTGGCGTAGACGTAGGGCTTGAACGAGGAGCCCGGCTGGCGCAGGGCGTCGGTGGCGCGGTTGAACTGGCTCTGCCCGTAATCGGAGCCCCCGACCATGGCGCGCACGCCCCCGTCCGGGTCCATGGTCACGAGGGCGGCCTGGTCGACGTCGAAGGCGTCGCCGAACTGCCGCAGGGTGTTCTCCACCGCCTGGTCGGCCCGCCGCTGGATCGACAGGTCGAGGGGCGTCTTGACGACGAGCACCCGCTCGCGTCCGAGCTTGCCCTCGTCGGCGAGCCGCTTCACCTCGCCGAAGGCCCAGTCGAGGTAGTAGTCGGCGCTGACGTCGCGCGAGCGCGTCACCGGCGTCGCCGGGTTGCGCAGGGCCGACTGGATCTGGCCCTCCGTCAGGTAGCCGGCCTCCACCATGTTGTGCAGCACGTCCGCGGCCCGCGCCCGGGCCGCCGGCAGGTTCACGTGCGGGGCGTACTTGGTCGGCGCCTTGAACAGGCCGGCCAGCATGGCCGATTCGGCCAGCGAGATGTCCTTGAGATTCTTGCCGAAATAATAGTCGGCGGCGGCCGCGGCGCCGAAGGTGCCGCCGCCCATATAGGCGCGGTCGAGGTAGAGCTTGAGGATCTCGTTCTTCGTCAGGTGCCATTCCAGCCAGAGGGCCAGGAAGGCCTCGTTGATCTTGCGCTGGAGGGTGCGCTCGTTGGTCAGGAACAGGTTCTTGGCGAGCTGCTGCGTGAGGGAGGAGCCGCCCTGGACGTGGCCGCCGCCGCGGGCGTTCACCGTCACGGCGCGCAGCGTCCCGATCGGGTCGATGCCGAGATGGTCGTAGAAGCGCCGGTCCTCGGTGGAGATCAGGGCCTTGATCAGCGTGTCCGGGAACTCGTCGAGGCGCAGGGAATCGTCGTGCTTGATGCCGCGCCGTCCGACCTCGGTCCCGTAGCGGTCGAGGAAGGTCACGGCGAGGTCCTGCGCCTTGAGCCAGTTCTCGCTCGTCTGGTTGAAGGCGGGCTGGGCGAGCGTCACCATCACGAGAGCGCCGCCCAGGGAGAGCGTCACCGCCTCGCTCGACAGGTCGAGGAGCACGCGCTTGACGCCCCGCACCGCGAAGCGCCGCCGCATCGCCTCGGAGAAGCGGGTGTAGCTCTCGCCGAGGCCGGTGCCGCCCTCGTAGAGGCCCGCATTCACCCAGGCGTCGAAGCTCAAGGCGGCGCGGTTGAGGCGCGTCCAGAGCGAGGAAAGCCTGTTCAGCGGCACGCGTCACATCCTTGGGCAAGCCGGCCGGCCAGGACCGGGCGGTCTGGTGTATCGGATCTCGGCGCGGTCCGCGAGGCCGGGTTGCGGCGAACGGCTCCGCTCGCTCGGAACGGCAACGCCGCCGCGGTCCCGCGGATCCGTTCTGCCCGATATGGCGCCCGGCAGCCCGGGACGCGAGGTCGCAGGACTGCGCAGGCGGGATCCGCCGCGCGCCGGGCGCAGGGCCGGTGTCGCGTCCGGCGCCCTTGTGCGCGCCGTCGGCCTGCGGCACAGGGAAGACCTCTCCCGTGTCCATCCCACCCGCGCGCATCCAAGTTGCGCGCTCACGAAGGATTCCGCCTTGGCCGCCCGCACGAAGGTCGCCCGGCCCGCCTCGCCGTTCTGGCGCGAGAAGAGCCTGGAGGCCATGACCCCGCA
The DNA here is from genome assembly GCF_054052225.1 of Methylobacterium sp. JK268. Lineage (NCBI taxonomy): Bacteria > Pseudomonadati > Pseudomonadota > Alphaproteobacteria > Hyphomicrobiales > Methylobacteriaceae > Methylobacterium > Methylobacterium sp. JK268. The sequence goes on from NZ_JBSVZN010000015.1 coordinate 17,069, forward strand.
GGAATGGGAGAGCCTCTGCGACGGCTGCGGGCGCTGCTGCCTCCTCAAGCTCGAGGACGAGGATACGGGCGAGATCCACCACACGGACGTCGCCTGCACGCTCCTCGACATGGGGGCCTGCCGCTGCCGCGACTACGCCCGGCGCCAGCAGCGCGTGCCCGATTGCGTGCGCCTGACGCCCGAGGCGGTGCGCGGCCTGCCCTGGCTGCCGCCCACCTGCGCCTATCGGATCGTCAAGGAGGGCGGCGACCTGCCCTGGTGGCACCCGCTCGTCTCCGGCAGCCGCGCGACGGTGCACGAGGCCGGCATCTCGGTGCGCGGCAAGGTCAGCGGCACCGAGGAGGAGTTCGAGACCGACGAGTTGCTCGACCGGATCGTGACCTGGCCCGCCGAGGATCCGGGGCGGTGAGGGCAATCTGGCGCGCGGCTTGCATCGATGGCCGCGTCACCATGACGTTTCCTCCCTTGTCTTGCGCCCCGCTCCCCGGAGCGGGGCGTTTTTTCGTTGGCCGTTGCCAGGAGGGCGGGCACGCCCGATAACGCGGCCGATCGGAGGCGCCTTTCCATGGCCTTGACCGTCGCGGTCCAGATGGACCCGATCCAGAGCATCCGCATCGCGGGCGACACCACCTTCGCGCTGCTCCTCGAAGCGCAGGCCCGCGGGCACCGCCTGCTGCACACCACGCCCGACCGGCTCTCGATGCGCGACGGACGCGTCACGGCCCGGGTCGAGGCGCTGCGGGTACAGGACGTCGAGGGCGCGCATGCGGACCTCGGCCCGCCGGAGCGGGTCGACCTCGCGGGCGTGGACGTGGTGCTGATGCGCCAGGACCCGCCCTTCGACATGGGCTACATCACGGCGACGCACCTGCTGGAGCGGATCCACCCGGCGACGCTGGTGGTCAACGATCCCGCCGAGGTGCGCAACGCTCCCGAGAAGCTGTTCGTCACGCATTTCCCGGAGCTGATGCCGCCGACGCTGATCTCCCGCGACCGGCTGGAGATCGAGGCGTTCCGGGCCGAGCACGGCACCGTGGTGATGAAGCCGCTCCACGGCCATGGCGGCGCCGCGGTGCTGCGGGTCACGCCGGACGATCCGAATTTCGGCTCGATCTTCGACCTGTTCGCGCAAACCTTCCGGGAGCCCTGGGTGATCCAGCGCTTCCTGCCGAAGATCTCGGAGGGCGACAAGCGCATCATCCTGGTGGACGGCGAACCGCTCGGCGCCGTGAACCGGGTTCCGGCCCAGAACGACATCCGCTCGAACATGGTGCGGGGCGGGACCGGCGGGGCGACCGCGCTGACGGACCGCGAGCGCGAGATATGCGCGGCGATCGGTCCGGAGCTGCGGCGGCGCGGGCTGATCCTGGTCGGGATCGACGTGATTGACGGCCACCTGACCGAGATCAACGTCACCTCGCCGACCGGGATCCGGGCGATCAAGCGCCTGGGCGGCCCCGATCTCGCGGTGGCGGTCTGGGACGCGATCGAGGCGAAGGTGGCGAACCGGGCGGCTTCGGTGCCTTAGGGGCGATCGGTCGCTGTAGCGTCATCGCGGGTGAGGTGGTTCAATCCTCCCCCGCGGATGCACCACGGTGTCCGGGAAAGATAAGGCCGTTCAGAACGCGCCCTGATCTCCGGAATGTGCGAATTCAACAACAAACCACACCAGTCCATGACGCGCGGGATCCCCTCTCCCGAGTGGGCTTGCGGATTCACAGAACGTAAAAATACAGACATGGCGGATACTTACGCTGACACACGACGGTTCCCGGGTGTGGCGCGGGGAACCCCTCTCCCGTGCGGGAGAGGGGCAGGGGTGAGGGTCCAGGTGGTTCAGCAAGTATTCTGAAGTGTCCCGCTGCCAGCACGACCGTCTTCGCTTGATGACGGCACAGTCCGGGACCCTCACCCCTACCCCTCTCCCGCACGGGAGAGGGGATCCCGCGGGTCTCCTCAGTTCCGTTCAAGCGACTGCGAAAGAAGAGCTTTTTCATGCCGATAGGCGAAGTGTGAACACGCTAGCCCGAGTGGGAGAGGGGTAGGGGTGAGGGCCGGACGTTTCAGCAAGAAGACACAACTCTACCGCTGGCAGCTTGACGGTTCAGATCACTTGCTGAACCCAAGCCACCCTCTCGCGGGATCTTCGATCCCCCGGCCGCTCTCCCACTCGGGAGAGGGGAGAGGTGCATCCGATTGTCCCCGGACAGCCGTGCCGCAGAGGGGGGAGGGTCCGGCCGTCCTCAGTCGCAGACGCGCACGCGGCGGATGTAGACGTCGCCGAACTCGTCCACGACCCGGCGGCGCACGGTGTAGCAGTCCGACGCCTCGTAGGCCGGGGCGTAGCCGTACCCGTAGCCGCCGTAGACGGGCGTGTAGCCGTAGGCCGGGGCCGCGTAGTAGGGCCGCGAGCCCGCCGCGATGGCGCTGCCGAGGGCGAGCCCGCCGATCGCGCCGAGCGCGATGGCCGGTCCGGCCCGCCAGCGCGCCTCGGCCGGCGAGACGCTCGCGGAGGTCACGGCCGCCAGGGTCACGGCGGCCACACAGGCGGAAGCGATGCGCTTCATGGCAGATCCCCTCGTGTGTGAGCGAAGACGAACAGGATTCCCCTGAGGAAACCCGCGACGACGTCGGCGGATCCCCAGCGTCATGCTCATTCTCTACAAGGCGGCGACTGAACGGAGCCTGAAGGCGCCGGCGCACCGATCACCAGGGCGCGACCGGTCCGATCAGGTCGCATCGGCGGTCGGGCGCGCCTCGATCCGGCGGTGGCCCGACACCTCGGCGCCCGCGGACGGGGACAGGCGCGCGAAGGAGAGGGTCGAGAGGCCCGACAGCAGAGCCACCGCCAGGAAGGCCGGCCAGAAATCCTCCGCCCGGACGGCGCTGCGGCCGTGCCACGCCGCGGCGCTCTCCAGCGCGAAGGCCCCGAAGGCGACCCCGACGCTCAGCGAGAGCTGCTGGGCGACGCTGGCGAGGCTCGTCGCCGCGCTCATGTCGCGCGGGTCCACGTCCGCGTACGCGATGGCGTTCACGGCGGTGAATTGCAGCGACCGGAAGCAGCCGCCGACGAGGAGCACCGCGATGATGACCGCGTGCGGGGTCGTGGCCGAGAACAGGCCGATGGCCGCGAGCAGGGCGGCGGCGACCAGGGCGTTGACCGTGAGCACCGTGCGGAAGCCCAGCGCCCGCAGGATCCGCGCCGCGAGCGTCTTCATGAACAGCGCGCCGGCCGCCGCCGCGAAGGTGAGCAGGCCCGAATGCAGCGGATCGAGGCCGAAGCCGAGCTGCAGCATCAGGGGCAGCAGGAAAGGGATCGCCCCCGTGCCGATCCGGAACAGGCTCCCGCCGGTGACCGCTGCCCGAAACGTCGGGTAGCGCAGGAGGTCGAGGCGGATCAGCGGATGTGCAACCCGGCGGGAATGCCGGTGATAGAGCGCGAGCAGCACGATCCCGGCCCCGATGCAGCCCCAGGACACGGCCGGCGGCAGCAGGTGGCGCCCGCCCGAGGCGAGGCCGAGCATCAGGCTCGCGAGCCCGGCCCCCGACAGCACGAAGCCCAGGCCGTCGAGGGGCGGCCGCTCGGCCTCGCGCAGGTCCGCGAAGAAGCGGGTGGCGAGCAGGATGCCGGCGAACCCGATCGGCAGGTTGATGAAGAAGATCCAGCGCCAGTGCAGGGTCGTGGTGATGAGGCCGCCGAGCGGCGGTCCGATCACCGGGCCGACCAGGGCCGGGATGGTGAGCGTCGCGAGCGCCTGGACGAGTTCCGCCTTCGGCACGCTGCGCAGCAGCACCAGCCGCCCGACCGGTACCATCATGGCCCCGCCCATTCCCTGCAGGAAGCGCGCGGCCACGAACCACGCGAGCGAATCGGACGCCGCGCAGGCGAGCGACCCGGCCATGAACACCGCCAGCGCCCAGCGGAACACCGAGCGCGCCCCGAACCGGTCCGCCATCCACCCGCTCACCGGGATGAAGATCGCGAGGCTCACGAGGTAGGCGGTGAGCGCGAGCTTCAGGGCGATCGGATCCTCGTGCAGGTCGGCCGCGATCGCCGGCAGGGAGGTGGCGATCACGGTCGCGTCGGTGTTCTCCATGAACAGGGCCGTCGCGACGACCAGCGGAACGATCCGGGCGGGGCGCATCGGGTTCGGGACTCCTTTTTATCCGGGTGATATTGACGGAGGAATATCGCCCGGGTAATACACCGCGCGAAGGGAGTTGTCGCGATGGAGAAGCACGGGACCTGCACGGCGTTCCGGGGGGAGCGCCGGCTGGCTGCGGGAGCAGCTTGGGAGGTGGCCCTCGCCGTCAAGGCCGCGCTCGCCGAGGAAGGGGGTGTTCCGGTTCACGTCTTCGAGGACGAGACCGGACGGGCGGTCGATTTCGACCTGCGCGGTAGCGACGCCGAGATCGCGGCCCGCCTGCGGCCCGCGGAGGCGCCGCGCGCGGCGGGCCGTCCGAAGCTCGGGGTGGTGGCGCGGGAGGTCACGCTGCTGCCGCGGCACTGGGAGTGGCTCGCGGCTCAGCCGGGCGGCGCCTCGGTGACGCTGCGCCGGCTGGTGGACGCCGCCCGGGCCGTCGGGGGCGACCGCGCCGCGACGCGCCGCGCCCAGGAGGCGGCCGACCGCTTCATGGGGGCGATGCTCGGCGACGCGCCGGGCTACGAGGAGGCGGCCCGCGCGCTCTACGCGGGCGACGGCGCGCGCTTCCGGGCCCTGTCCGAGCCCTGGCCGGAGGCCCTGCGCGACCACGCCCGGGCGCTCGCCGCGCCCGCGTTCCGGGCGGACGCGGTCCCGGACCAGGCGGTTCCGGGCTGAACCCGCCTCACCCCCGGCGCAGCAGGAACACCCCCTGCGCGCCGACGAGGTTCCAGATCCACCACGGCAGGGCGAAGCGCATCGGCTCGCCGGACGCGTCGAGGGCCGAGGCGCGCTCGATCCGGGCCCCCACGAGGTGGCACAGGCCGACGAAGTCGCGGATGGTGCAGTGGTGGATGTTCGGGGTCTCGTACCAGCTGTCGGGCAGGTACTCGGTCACCGGCATGCGCCCGCGCACCAGGAGCTCGGTGCGGATGCGCCAATGCCCGAAATTCGGGAAGGACACGATCGCCCGCCGGCCGATGCGCAGCAGGTGCTCCAGCACGACCTTCGGCTGGCGGGTCGCCTGGATGGTCTGCGAGAGGATGACGTAGTCGAAGGCGTCGTCCGGGTAGTCGGCGAGGTCGGTGTCGGCGTCCCCCTGGATGACGGGCAGCCCCCGGGCGAGGCAGGCGTTCACGCCCTCGCGCGACAATTCGATCCCGCGCCCGTCGATCCCGCGGCGGTCGCGCAGCAGCGCGAGCAGCGAGCCGTCGCCGCAGCCGACGTCGAGGACGCGCGCCCCCGCCTCGACGAGGCCGAGCACCACCCGGTGGTCGGCCCGCGCCGCGGCGAGGCCGGGCTCCTCCGGCAGGCCCGCCGGGGCGAGGGGAGCGGCGGTCGCGCTCACAGGCCGCGCTCCCGGGCGGCGGCCGCGATGAAACCGCGGGCGGCCGAGAACATCGCCGGCTCGTCGAGCAGGAAGGCGTCGTGGCCCTTGTCGCTCTCCACCTCCACGAAGGCGACCCGGGCCGCCGCCGCGTTGAGCGCGTGCACGATCGCCCGCGAGTCGGAGGAGGGAAACAGCCAGTCGGAGGTGAAGGACATCACGCAGAACCGCGTCGGCGTCTCTCGGAAGGCGTTCGCCAGCACGCCGCCGTGGTCGGCCGCGAGGTCGAAATAGTCCATCGCCCGGGTGAGGTAGAGGTAGGCGTTGGCGTCGAAGCGCTCGACGAAGCTGATGCCCTGGTGGCGCAGGTAGCTCTCGATCTGGAAGTCGGCGTCGAACGAGAAGGTCGGCGCGTCCCGGTCCTGGAAGCGGCGGCCGAACTTGCGGTGCAGGGCCGGCTCCGACAGGTAGGTGATGTGCGCGCCCATGCGGGCCACCGCGAGCCCCTTGGAGGGGCGCGTGCCTACGTCGAGGTAGCGCCCCGCGTGCCAGGCGGGATCCGCCATCACGGCCTGGCGGCCGACCTCGTGGAAGGCGATGTTCTGCGCCGAGTGGCGAGCGCCGGTGGCGATCGGCATCGCGGCGAAGACCCGCTCGGGGTAGCTCGCCGCCCATTGCAGCACCTGCATGCCGCCCATCGAGCCGCCGATGCACAGGAAGAGGTCGGGGATGCCGAGCCGGTCGAGGAGCATGGCCTGGCCCCGCACCATGTCCCGGATGGTGACGAGCGGGAAGTCGAGCCCGTAGGGATGGCCGTTCGCCGGGTTGAGCGAGGCCGGCCCGGTGGTGCCCATGCAGGAGCCGACCACGTTGGCGCAGATCACGAAGTAGCGGTCGGTGTCGACCGGCTTGCCCGGCCCCACCATGGTCTCCCACCAGCCGGGCTTACCGGTGACCGGATGGCGGCTCGCCACGTGCTGGTCGCCCGTCAGCGCGTGGCAGACCAGCACCGCGTTGCTGCGCGCCGCGTTGAGATGGCCCACGGTCTGGTAGGCGATCTGCCAGGGGGCCAGCGCCGTCCCGGCATCCATCGCCAGCGGCTCGTCCGGGCCGAACAGGGCGACGGGGCTCGTCGGGTCGAGCGCCTGGGAGGGCGTCTCCGGTCCGGGTCTCAGGGCGGGAGTGGCCATGTCGCGCGGGGCCTTCCTGGGCTGTCCGGAGCGTCCGGCCGCGGACGGTAAAGCGGCCGGAAAATTCGTTTCACCGGACGCCAGGAGTTAGGACCTTCCCGCCCGGCCGTCAATCGAGGGTGACGGTGGGGGCGGGGCGGTCGTAAGAGGGAAACCGTTTCTCCCGCTCCCCGATATCCCCATGACTCAGCCTGTCCCGACCGCCGACCTCGCGGCCCTGCGCGCCGAGATCGACCGCATCGACGCGGCCATGCACGACCTCCTGATGGAGCGCGGGCGCATCATCGACCGGCTGATCGCGGTGAAGCGGACGGGCGCCTCGGGCTCGGCCTTCCGACCGGGCCGGGAGGCCTCGATGATGCGGACCATCGCCGAGCGCCACGGCGGCCTCCTGCCCCTCGACACGGTGGAGGGGATCTGGCGGGTGATCATCGCGACCTTCACCTATGTCCAGGCTCCCTTCGCGGTCCACGCGGACGTGTCGGGGGGCGACGCGCCGATGCGCGATTCCGCCCGGTTCCACTTCGGCTTCACGGTGCCCTACCGGCCGCATCCGAGCGCCAAGGCGGTGATCGCCGCGGTGGCGGAGTCCCGCGGCGACCTCGGCATCTTCCGCCTCGACCAGGGCGTCACCGCGGGCGCGTGGTGGGAGGGACTGGCCGGGGAGGGGCGCCCGAAGGTGATCGCGCGGCTGCCCTTCATCGAGCGGCCCTCCCACCCGGCCGGCACGCCGGTCTTCGTGATCGCCCGCCCCCTCGACGATCCGAGCGCGGCCCAGCGCGACTGGGTGCTCTACGCGGCCCGGTTCGAGCGCTGGCGGGAGGCCGCGGAGGGAATCCTGGCGGAACTCGGCGCCGAGGTCGTGGCGAGCGCGGGTTTGCGCGGGGGGCTCAGCCAGCTCCTCGCGCTGCCCGGCGCGGTCGCGCCCGAGACCCTGCGGGCCGCGCTGGCGGAGGCGGGTGCCCCGCCCGCGCGGCTCGACGAGGTCGGCAGCCACGCGGCGCGGTTCCGGGTGGGGGGAACGCGGGCCTGATCACGCCCCCGGCGGGATCTCCGGCGATCCTTCCAGGATTGCCCGCAGCCCGTCCGGCAGCCGCGCCGGCCGGCCGCCGATCAGGGCGGCGACGCGCACCTCCGCGGTCATCAGCACCGTCTCGCCCCGCAGGATGCGCTGGGCCACCAGGATCGAGGCGCCACGCACCTGCGCGGTGCGGGTCTCGACCGTGAGGATGTCGTCCATCCGGGCCGGGATCAGCCAGTCGATCAGCATCCGGCGCACCGCGAAGAACAGCCCGTCCCCGCCCTCATGCAGCACCGACTGGTCGATGCCGGCCGCCCGCAGCAGCTCGGTCCGCCCGCGCTCCAGGAAGCGCAGGTAGCTCGCGTGGTAGACGAGGCCGGAGAAGTCCGTGTCCTCGTAGTAGACGCGGATCGTCAGGCGGTGCGGGGTCACGCGGCCTCCGCCGGTTCGCGGTCGACGATCCCGGGCGGCACCCGGCGGGTCGGGCCGGGGTGCCCGCGCAGAGGCTCACTCATCCTCGGCGCCGAACAGGCCGAACTGGACGCCCGGATCGCGGGAGGGCTCGGGCAGGCCGAGATGCCGGAAGGCGTGGGGCGTCAGCACCCGCCCCCGCGGCGTGCGCTGCACGAAGCCCTTCTGGATCAGGAAGGGCTCGATGATCTCCTCGATCGCGTCCCGCGGCTCCGAGAGCGCGGCGGCGATCGTTTCCACCCCGACCGGACCGCCGCCGAAGGAATGCGCGATCACGCCGAGGTACTTGCGGTCCATGGTGTCGAGCCCGGCCGGATCGACGTCGAGGAGGCGCAGCGCCCGGTCGGCGATGGCGCGCGTCACGGTCGGCGCCTCCTCGACGATCGCGAAGTCGCGCACCCGCCGCAGCAGCCGCCCGGCGATGCGCGGCGTGCCGCGGGCGCGCTTGGCGATCTCGTTGGCGCCGTCGGGCGACATGCCGATGCCCAGCACGCGGGCGCCCCGGGTGACGATCGCCTCCAGTTCGTCGATCTCGTAGAATTCGAGCCGGATCGGGATCCCGAACCGGTCGCGCAGCGGCGTGGTGAGCAGCCCCGCCCGGGTGGTGGCGGCCACCAGCGTGAACTTCGCGAGCTCGATCTTGACGGAGCGGGCGGCCGGTCCCTCGCCGATGATCAGGTCGAGCTGGAAATCCTCCATCGCCGGGTAGAGGATCTCCTCCACGGCGGGGTTGAGGCGGTGGATCTCGTCGATGAAGAGGACGTCGCGCTCCTCCAGGTTGGTGAGCTGCGCCGCGAGGTCGCCGGCCTTGGCGATCACGGGCCCCGACGTGGAGCGGAAATTCACGCCGAGCTCGCGGGCGACGATCTGCGCGAGCGTGGTCTTGCCGAGGCCGGGCGGGCCGACGAAGAGCACGTGGTCGAGGGCCTGGCCGGTGCGGCGGGCCGATTCGATGAAGACCTGAAGATTGGCGCGGGCCGCCCGCTGGCCGGTGAAGTCGGCGAGGCTGAGGGGGCGGATCGAGGCGTCGATGTCGTCCGCGCGGCGCTCGGGGGTCAGGAGAGGTCTGGGCTGGTTCAAGGGGGGCTCGGACGGGGCGGCGCCGCGCCGCAGGTCGGGCGCATCATCTCCCGGATGTAATCATCCCGGCGACCGGCACAACGCGACCGATCGCGCCACGCGCTCAGTGCCAGACCGGCTGCGCGTCGATCCAGCTCGGCGAATCCGAGATCGTGACCTGCGCGATGCCGCCGCAGACCGGTAGGCGGATCACGATCTGGTTGACCTTGCTGTTGCTGCGCGAGGCGGCGTTCTGCAGGTAGATGAACTCGGAATTCCGTCCGATCTCCTCGTAGCGCGAGACGTGCAGGTTGCTGTAGACGGGGGAATCGAGCCAGTCGTCGCCGCGGCGCTGGAAGGCCCCGCCCTGGTAGAGGTAGACGTCCGAGTACTTCAGGCAGTAGGGGACCCCGACGGTGCGCGCCGCCACCATCCAGACCCGCGGGCCGAGATCGGCGACCGCGATGGTCCCGCCGATCAGCGCGAGGACGCTCCAGAACTCCCGCCGGGCCAGCCACGCGAAGCGGCGGCGAACCGGTTCGCTGCTCGGGCGTAACGTCTGCTCGGTCACCAGGTTCGCCATCACCGCGTCCGCCTCGTCATGGGAGTGAACCTCAGCGCCAAGAGCCTTACCACGCCGCCCTACCCAAGACCCCAATGCTAAGCGGTGAGATTTAAGCAAATTTGATCGAGCTGAAAACTAAAATATCATTCTAAGATCAACGTAATCACGATATTAATGGGATATATTACCCATGAAAAAATCCAAAATTGTGGCCTGACAGCTAATATCTCTGGTCTCTCTTATCACATAAGCGGGCGCGTCAGGTGGATGGGAATTGACGTTGTCATCCGGAGTGAGGCGCGATGCGGTGCGGGCGATCGCACGGACGGCGCCACGCGAAGGGAATCCGGTGCCGTATGGACTTACGGCTGAGATCGGTATAAGGTCAAATCAGGAATAATTCTCTGGGAAATTTGTTATTTTGGTCAAGGCGAGGGGCATGCCCTTGGGGCTGTGACAGTCCTGTGGCCGTGCAGACTTCGCTCCAGGAGGCGCCGCTGCGGCGCCGGAAGGAGAGCCCCGATGGCGGGCGGGCTGCCGGAGGAGGTCGCGGCCAGGATCGCGGCCGGGATCGAGGCAAAGGTCGCGGCGTCCGCGAGCGGAATCGTCCTGCCGGAGGTCGCGCGGGTGCGGCGCCTGTTCTCGCCGCCCGACGAGGCGCCGCGCCGCTCGCGGACCTCGACCTGCCTGGTCCCGGCCTTCGGGCAGTACCTGACGGATTGCCTGCGCCGCCCCGGCCCGCAGGCCCCCGGGCTCGACCTCCGGGCCCTCTACGGTCGCACGCCCGCGCAGACCGCGTCCCTGCGCCTGTCGGACGGTGCGCGGGGCTGGCGCGGGCGACTGCGCAGCCAGGTCTTCAACGGCGAGGAATACGCCCCCTTCCTGTACGACGGGGCCGGGCGGCTCCGGGATCCGGCCTTCGCGGCGCTCGATCGGCCCGCGCGGTGGCCGCCGGGCGCGGCCCCGCCGCTCGACGACCAGATGGAGACGCTGTTCGCCTTCGGGGGACGCTGGGCGAACGCCACGCCCCTGACGGCCATGATCAACACCCTGCTGATGCGCGAGCACAACCGCGTCGCCGGGGAGGTGGAGCGGCGCAACCCGGACTTCGACGACGAGCGCGTCTTCCAGACCGCGCGCAGGATCCTGGTCGCGTCCTTCGCGAGGCTGGCGGCCGGGGAGTTCCTGGGCCACCTCGCGCCGCCGGCGGCCGGCCCGGTGGCGGACCTGCCGCCCGACCGGGTCCCGGGCCCGGTCGGCGCGACGGCGGTGGTGCTCGGCCTCGCCTGTCGCTGGCACGGGCTGCTCCCCGAGAGCATCGGCTGGCGGGGGCGCGGCCGGATCCCGGTCGGCGCGCTCGGTCTCGACAATGCGCCGCTGCTCGATGTCGGGCTGCACGCCGCCCTCGCGGCGGCCTCGGCCGAGCCCGCCGCGGAGCCCGGTCCCCTCAACACCGCCCCGGCGCTCCAGGCGGAGGACGACCGCCTCCTGGCGCTCGGCCGCGCCGCCCGCCTCGCGCCCTACAACCGCTACCGGGTGGCTTACGGCCTCGCCCCGGCGCGCAGCATCGCGGAGATCAATCCCGACCCGGCGGTGGCCGGCCTGCTCGCCGACCTCTACGGCGATGCCGATCGGGTGGAACTCTACCCGGGTCTGGTCGCCGAACCGCTCGATGAGGGGGCGCCGCTCCCGGCCCTCGCGCGGCGGATGATCGTCGCGGAGATCCGCTCGCAGAGCCGCGCGAACCCGCTCGTGGCCGAATCGGCCGGCACCGCCGAGACCTTCACGCCCTGGGGGCTCGATCTCCTGCGGGAGCCCGTCTCCCTGCGCGAGCTGGTGCGGCGCAACACCGGGCGGGACGATGCCGGGATCGGGATGTCGGCCCCCGGCCGCCCGGTGCCGTGACCGGCGACGGCGGCCGACGCCGCCGCCGCGCGACCTGAGACCAACCGGAGGCCGGTTCGCCGGGAGAGGCCTACTCGACCTCGGGCTCGATCTTCTCCAGGCCGCCGATGTGCTTCTGGGCGTAGAGCGGCAGGCCGATCTGCTTGATCAGTTCGAGCTGCGTCTCCAGGAAGTCGATGTGGCCCTCCTCGTCCGAAGCGAGGTCCTCGAACAGGATCCGGGAGACCCGGTCGTTGATGGACTCGGCGTACTTCGCCGCTTCGAGGTAGAGCGCCCGGGCCTCGTTCTCGGCCGCAAGGTCGCTCTCGATGATTTCCTGGACGTTCTGGCCGATCTTCAGCGGGTCCAGTTCCTGCAGGTTCGGGAAACCGTCGAGGAACAGGATGCGGTCGATGAACCGGTCGGCGTGGTTCATCTCCTCGATCGACTCCTTCCGCCAGAATTTGGCGAGGTCGATGTAGCCCCAGTCGTTCAGCATGCGAAAGTGCAGCCAGTACTGGCTCACGGCGGTGAGCTCGCTGCGCAGGCCGCGGTTCAGGTACTCGATGATCTTGGGATCGCCCTTCATCTCATGATTCCTCTGATCTGGCTGTCACGGCCTCTGCGGCAGCGGGCCGGGCCGGTGCGCGGCGGACCCCCACATGACACGGCGCGGGCCCGCAGCCAAGATCCTTTCTTTGAATAATTCTAAACGACGGTGCCGACCGACCGGAATTACCCATGGGCAGGTTGGCCGAGCGGCGCCGCGCCTGTCCGATCGCGGCCGCGCGGCGGCGCCTTGATCCGGTACCAGCCGACATAGAGGGCGGGGAGGAAGAACAGGGTGAGGAAGGTCGCCGCCACGATGCCGCCGATCATCGCGTAGGCCATCGGCCCCCAGAACACCTCCCGGGCAATCGGGATCATGCCGAGGCTCGCCGCGGCGGCGGTGAGCAGGATGGGCCGCATGCGGTGGCAGGTCGCCTCCACGACGGCGTCCCAGGGCGCCATGCCGTGATCCTCGTACTCGTCGATCTGGGTCACCAGGATCACCGAGTTGCGGATGATGATGCCGATGAGCGCGAGCACGCCGAGGATTGCCACGAAGCCGAGCGGCGCGCCGGAGGGCAGCAGGGCCGCCACCACGCCGATCAGGCCAAGCGGGGCCACGCTCGCCACGAGCAGCATCTTCTGCACGCTCTGGAGTTGCACCATGAGCAGGAAGGCCATGGCGAGCAGCATCAGCGGCACCACCGCGGCGATCGGCCCTTGGCCCTTGGCGCTCTCCTCGACGGCGCCGCCGGTGGCGAGGTCGTAGCCGTCCGGAAGCGCGGCCCGGAACCGGTCGATCCGGTCCTTGAGCGCCTGGACGACCGTGGCCGGCTGGGTCGCGTCGCGGATCGAGGCCCGCACCGTGATGGTGGGAAGCCGGTCCCGGCGCCACACGATCGGCTGCTCCAGGTCGTAATCGATCCGCGCGAAGGCGAGGAGCGGGACGGTCGACCCGTTCGCCAGGGGCACCTGCAGGCCCTGAAGGGTGTCCACCGAGCGCCGCTCGGTGGCGAGCGAGCGCACCGCCACGTTCACGAGGTAGATCGAATCGCGGATCTGCGTGACCGTGCTGCCGCCCACGACCCCGTTGAGGATGCCGGCGATGTCCTTCGAGGTCACCCCGAGCTGGCGGGCCTTGTCCTGCAGGATCTCGACCTTCAGCACCTTGCCGGGCTCGTTCCAGTCGAAGGTCGGGACGTCGACGCTCGGGTGGGCGCCGACGATGGAGGCGAGCGCCAGGGCCTGCTGGCGCACGACCTGGACGTCGGGCCCGCTCAGCCGGTACTGCACCGGCCGCCCGACCGGAGGTCCGAGATCGAGGGTATGGACGAACACGTCCGTGCCGACGAAGTCGCGCCGCGCGAGGTCGCGGAGCCGGGCGATGGTGCGGTCGCGGGCCTCGACCGAGGTGGTCTCGATCACGATCTGCCCGAAGAAGGCGTTGCCGAGCTGCTGGTCGAGGGGGAGGTAGAAGCGGATCGCCCCCTGCCCGACGTAGGAACTCCAGTGCCGGATCGCGGCATCGCCCTTCAGGGCGGCCTCGAACCGGTCCATCTGCGCCTTGGTCTCGCCGATGCTGGCGTTCTGCGGCAGGGTCATGTCGACCAGCACCTCGGTGCGGTCGGAGGAGGGGAAGAACTGCTGCTGCACGTGGCCCAGGCCGACGAAGGACAGGACGAGCAGCCCGACCGTCGCCGCCACCGTGAGCCAGCGCAGGCGCATCGCCCCGATCAAGAGCGTCCGGAACAGGGCCGTGAGCCGGCCCGGCCGCTCGTGGTGCCCCTTCATCGTCTTGGGAAGGAGCTTCACGCCGATCAGCGGCGCGAACAGCACCGCCACCACCCAGGAGACGAGGAGCGAGGCCGCGAGCACCACGAAGAGCGAGTAGGTGTACTCGCCCGCCGACGACCCGTTGAAGCCGATCGGCAGGAAGCCCGCCACCGTCACCAGGGTGCCGGTGAGCATCGGGAAGGCGGTCGAGGTGTAGGCGAAGGTCGCCGCCTTGTGCAGGCTGTCGCCGGCTTCGAGCCGGGCCACCATCATCTCGACCGTGATCATGGCGTCGTCGACGAGGAGCCCGAGCGCGATGATCAAGGCGCCGAGCGAGATGCGCTGCAGCGTCACCCCGAGGGCCTCCATGATCACGAACACGATGGCGAGGACGATCGGGATCGAGAACGAGACCACCAGCCCCGCCCGCAGCCCGAGGCTCAGGAACGAGACCACGAGCACGATCACCACCGCCTCGACGAGCGCCTCGGTGAAGCCACCCACGGCCTGCTCGACGATCCTGGGCTGGTCCGAGACGAGGTGGACGCCCACCCCGACCGGCAGCTGCCCCTCGATCTTGCGCATCTGCGCCTTCAGGGACTCGCCGAAATCCAGGATGTTGCCGCTGGGCTGCATGGCGATGGCGAGGCCGATCGCCGGCTGACCGTTGTAGCGGAACAGGCTCTCGGGCGGGTCGGTGTAGCCGCGGTGGATCTCGGCGACGTCGGAGAGGCGGAAGAAGCGGTCGTTCACCCGCAGGTTGATCGCCTTGAGGCTGCTCTCGTCCGCGAACTGGCCGCCCACCCGCACCGAGACTCGCTCGGGATCGGCCTGGATCACCCCGGACGGCGCCACGGTATTCTGGCCCTGCAGCGTGTTGATCACGCTCTGCATGTCGAGTCCGAGCCCGGCGAGCTTGCGGGTCGAGAAGTCGAGGTAGATCACCTCGTCCTGCGCCCCCAGGATCTGGGTCTTGCCGATGTTCCGGACCTTCAGCACGCCGGTGCGGACGGTCTCGACGTAGTCGCGCAGCTGGCGCATCGACAGTCCGTCGGCCGTGAAGGCGTAGACGTTGCCGAACACGTCGCCGAACTCGTCGTTGAAGAACGGGCCTTGGACGCCCTGCGGGAAGGTGCCCTGGATGTCGCCGATCCGCTTGCGGACCTGGTAGAACAGCCACGGGATGGTCTTGGGGGGCGTCGTCTCGCGCAGCTGCACGAACACCGTGGCCTGGCCCGGGGTCGTGTAGCTGCGGGTGAAGTCCACCGCGTTGATCTGCTGGACCTCCTTCTCGATCCGCTCGGTCACCTGCTGGAGCGTGTCGCCAATGGTGGCGCCGGGCCAGCGCGCCTGGACGATCATGGTCTTGATCGCGAAGGCGGGGTCCTCCTCGCGGCCGAGCTTCTTGTAGGACAGCGCCCCGGCGACGATCGCGATCGCCATCAGGAACCAGACGAAGGAGCGGTGCGCGAGCGCCCATTCCGAGAGGTTGAAGGATGTCATCGGCGCGTCCTCGCGCGGCAGATCGGGGCGGCCGGGGTGCCGGCGCCGTGCGGTGGGAGGGAAGCCGTGCGGCCGGTCCGCGTCACGGTCCGGTCTCGGGCAGGCGCACCGCCTGCCCCTCCGCGAGGCTGTGGACGCCCGCGATGACCACGCGCTCCCCGGACCGGATCCCGTCGCCGACGAGGACGCGGTCCGGGTCGCGGCCGGTCAGCGTGACCGTCCGGCGGCTCACCGAGCGGCCGTCCGGCGCCACGACCCAGACCGCGGGCGCGCCGTCGCCCTCGACGAGGGCGGCGGCGGGCAGCGGGATGCGCGGCGCGATCCGGCGCTCCAGCGCCACCGTCACGGTGGTGCCGAGGCGGAAGACGGGCGACGGATCGGTCAGGGTCAGGCGCACCCGCCGGGTCCGGGTCGCGGCCTCGGCGAGGGGCCCGATCTCGCGCACGCGGCCGCGGGCGGTGACGCCGGGCGCGGCGAGCAGGGTCACCGTGAAGGACGCGTCCCGCGGCATCTCGCCGATCAGGTCGTCCGGGATGTCCACCACCGCCTCGCGGATGTCGGGACGGGCCAGGGTGACGACCGACTGGCCGGACGGGACCACCTGGCCGACCTCGGCGCTCCAGGCCGTGACGACCCCGTCGAAATCCGCCGTCAGCGTGGCATAGCCGAGTTCGTCCTCGGCCTTCTGCAGGGCCGCCTTGGCCTGGGCGAGCTTCGCCTGGGCGGTGTCGCGGTTGGCGACGGCCGCGTCGAGCTGGGCCTGCGTCACCGCGCTGCTGCTGTCGAACAGGGTGCGCTGCCGGGCCTCCGCCGCCGTCGTGTTCTCGACCTGCGCCTGGGCATCCGCCACGTCGGCCCGTGCCCGCAGCAGGGCGAAGCGCTGCACGGTCGGGTCGAGGGCCGCGAGCCGCGCCCCCTTGGCGACGAGGTCGCCCACGTAGACGTCGCGGGCGACGATGCGGCCGCCGATGCGGAAGCCCATCTGGGTCTGGTAGCGCGCCTCGACGGTGCCGGCGAAGGGGCCGAAGGTCTCGGTCTCCCGCCGCTCGGCCGTCACGGTGAGCACCGGGCGGATGGGCGGGGGCGGCGCCTCGGCCGTCTCGTGGCAGGCGGCGAGGGGGACGAGGAGCGCCGCGAGCAGGATCCGCGGGATCACGGTGCGCCCTCCCCGACGACGGCGACGCTCTGGCCAGGGCGCAGCAGCTGGATCCCGGCCGTGACCACCTGCTCGCCCGCGTCCACCCCGCCCGCGAGCACGATCGCCGCGCCGGCGTAGCGCGCGATCTCGACGGTCTTCGGCGTCACGGTGCGGGTCTTGGGGTCGAGCACCCACACGGCGGGTGCGTCCTTCCAGCGGAACAGCGCGCTCCAGGGCAGGGTGACCGCCTCCTGCGGCCGGAACCGTCCGCGCCCGAGCACCACGGCGCCGAGGGTCATCTCGGGCGGCACCGCGTCGAGCCCGATCTTCACCCGCACGCCCCCGGATCCCGGATCGATGCTGGGCGAGATCTCCCGGACCGTGCCGGTGGTGCGGATCCGCGGGTCGGACTGGAGGCTGACCTCGATCCGGCCGCCGGTGGGCGGCGCGGTCAGCAGCATCTCGGGCACGACGAAGACCGCGTCGCGCGGGCCGTCCTGTGCCAGCGTGAACACGGTCTGGCCCGCGGAGACGACCTGACCGGCCTCGGCGCTGCGGGCCGTCAGGATGCCGGCGACGCCCGGCTTCAACTCCGTGTAGGTGAACTGCTCCCGCGCCGAGCCGAGGGCGGCCCGCGCAGAGTCGACCTGTGCCTGCGTGGTGCGCAGCTGCTGCTCGGCCTGATCGTAGGTCGTCCGCGTGGTGAAGCCGCTGCGCATCAGCGCCTGCTGGCGCTCGAACGCCACCCGGGCCTGCGTCAGCAGCGCCTCGGCGGAGGTGAGCGCCGCCGCGGCCGTGTCGACGTTCACCTGCTGCTCCTGCGGCTCCAGCCGCGCCAGCACCTGGTCGGCGCCCACGGGGTCGCCGACTTCCGCGAGGCGCTCGGCGATCTTCCCGGTCACGCGGAACGCGATGTTGCTCAGGAACTTGGCCTGGATGTCGCCGGTCAGCACGACCTCGTCCGCCACCTCGCTCCGGGCGACCGTGACCGTCTTGACGGCGGGAAGCGCGGGTGGCGGCGCGGTGGTGTCCGCGGCGGCGGCCGGCCCGGCCGCGAGGACGACCGCGAGCAGGATCGAGCGGGGAGGCATGGCGTTCGGTGGCTCCGGCGGCGGCGGACGGGTCGCGCGATCGGGTGAAGGAGCGGCCGCGAGGGGGCGGATGCGGCCGCTCCTTCCAGGTCACTCGGAACCTCGCGGCACCGACCGACCTGTGACGATGCCCCGTCGGGCAGGGGGCGATGGGGTGCTGCGGCGGGCCCTTCGGTGCGCGGCGCCCCGCGCGCCAACGGCTTGCCGTCCGCGGCACTCTGGTACAAATAACTGACTGGTTAGTCAATAGGGGGACGGATGGACACCGGCAGGCGCGGGACGCGGCAGCGGCGGAAGGAGGAGCGTCCGGGCGAGATCCTCGAGGCCGCCTTCGAGGAATTTGCCCAGAACGGCTTCGCCGCCACGCGCCTCGACGACGTGGCGGCCCGGGCGGGCATCACCAAGGGGACGATCTACGTCTACTTCCCGAGCAAGGAGGACCTCTTCGTCGCGACCTTCAAGGAGATGGTGCGTCCGACGATGGAGAACATCGCGGCCCTCACGGAATCCCCGCAGGGCACGGCGATGGGGATCCTGCGGACCCATTTCCGCTTCGTGTACGAGCACATGGTGGCCGACCGGCGCGGGCGCGAGCTGATGCGCCTGCTGATGGGAGAGGGCGGGCGCTTCCCGGCCCTCGCGGCGCGCTGGCACGACGAGGTGATCGGCCCGGCGATGGACCGGATGCGGGCGGTGATCCGCTACGGGGTCGACAGGGGCGAGTTCCGGCCCGGCCTGGAGGCGGCCTACCCGCACCTCCTGTTCTCGCCGGTGATGATGGCCGCGACCTGGACGACCCTGTTCGGGGACACCCGCCCCCTCGACTTCGACGCCTACTACGCGGCGCATCTCGACATGCTGGAGCGCGCCCTCTGCGCAGCGTCCCCCGGAGCGGGGGCCTCCGGGGCGTGAGGTCGGGAGCCGCGCCGCGCCGGAGCCGCCCGCGGGCGCGCCGCCGTCACAGCATGAACGGCTCGGCGCTCGCGTAGCCGACGAAGGTGTGGTCGTGAACCGCCGCGACGCCCGGGATCGCCTCGGCCGCCGCGACGAGCGCCTGCGACTCGGCCTCGTTCGTGACCATGCCCCAGAGGTGCACGACCCCGTCGAGGACCGTGACGTTGCCCTCCCCCTTCTCGGTCCAGGGCTGGCGCGCGAGTTCGGCGAGGAGCATGTCGCGGATGCGCTGGTCGGTGAGGTCGCGGCCCGACGCCGGCGCGGGCGCGGCGGGCAGCACGGTCGCGAGGGCGCGCACGAGGTCGCCGCGGGTGACGATGCCGACCAGCCGCTCGGGCTGGCCGGGCGCGGCCTCGACGATCGGCACCCGCCGGATGCGCTTGCGCTCCAGGATCTCGACGATCTCGGAGAGCGGCGTGTCGGGTGTGGCCGTGACGACCGGACCCGCCATCACGTCCGCGACCGTGCGTCCGTGCGCCGCCCGGTACTCCGTGGCCAGGGTCTCGATGGTGGAGAAGAACTCCAGCCAGCGGCCGCGGCGGCGCTCGGTGTCGAGTTCGGCGCGATGGAGGAGGTCGCCCTCGCTGACCATCCCCACGAGGCCCCCCGCCTCGTCGAGGACGGGAGCCGCACTGATCCGTTTCTCGATGAAGAGCCGGGCGACCTCCACGAGCGGCGTCTCGGGCCGCACGGTGAGGACGTCGCGGTGCATGATGTCGCGGGCGAGCATGGCTTCCTCCGGGTTCGCGCCATGCCCGATCCTGTCTCTCCGCCGCCGCCCGAGCCTTGATCTCGCGCAAGCCCGGGCGCGATCAGGCGATCGCGGTCCCGGAGGCTGCCAGCATCGTGCAGCCGTTCGCGGTGAGATCCGCGACCGAGGCCCAGAACGTCATGGCCTGCCCGCCGTTCCCGACCGCCGAACCCCAGGGATTGTGCAGTTCGAAGCTGTTGTTGGCGGCGTTGTAGGCGGTGACCTCGAACATGTGGTTCGAGACGAAATTGCCGGAGGTGCGCGAGCCGGTGGCGACCATGACCTCCTGGCCGGCCTTGCAGGCGTTCACGACCGACTGCGCGCCCGGCGCGTAGGAGGAGACGGCCTTCCCGGTGATGGCGGTGATCGGGTCGCCCCAGCCTCCGGCGATCAGCGCGTAGGCGTCGCCGGCCTGGTGGGGCAGGATGCCCTCCTCGTTGAGTTCCACGTAGGCCTTCTCGGCCAGCGCCGCCCATTTCCGCGGACCGTTGGCGAATTCGAGCTTCGAGCCGTTCGCCCAAGCGATCGATCCGGTGAAGGTCGGGAGCTGGCTATCGACGGTCACGTAGACGGCCTTGGCGTGGCTGTCGAAGAACCGGACCGCGTAGGTGCCGTCGCCGTTGTCGGTGAACATCGACCGGATCGAGGCCGGATCGTGCAGGGCGATCTCGGCGAGGGACGACATCAGGTAGCAATCCCCGACCGCGCCCTGGTTCACGTCGAGGTTGCTCACCGCGCCGCCCGCGCCGAACAGCGGATCCGTGTCGGTCCGGTAGGTGGAGGCGTAGCCGAGCCCGGCGGTGCTCGGGTGGTCGGTGCCGAGGAACCACTTGCCGATCAGCTCGCTCATCTGCGTCTGCGAGGTGCCGGCCTTCAGGTTGCCGAGGGCCACGGAGGCCGCGTTCCCGCCCGTCCAGTGCGCGTTGGCGGCGTTGCCGTTGATCAGCGCGTCCGCCAGGTAGGCGTCGGCCTTCGACGTGGTGATGCCGCCCGCGGCGTTGAGCAGAGAATCGAGGGTCTTGAGCGTGCTGAACTCGCTCGCGGTGACGCCGCCGACCGCAACGTCCTGCAGGATGTGCAGGAGCGAGGCGTGATCGAGGCTGTTGTTCCGCATGAGCCCGGCGACGTCGGCGCGGATGCCCGCGTCCTGGAGCTTGTCGAGGGGCCCGGCGATCGTGACCTTCGCGACGGCCGTCGTCGACCAGCCCTTGCCGTCAGAGGCCGCGACCTGGAGGCTCTTCGAACCCGCGGCCGACCCGCCCACGTAGGACAGGGCCGAGAGCTGGGCCGCCGTGACGGTGATCCAGGTTCCGGCGGGCTGCACCACCCCGTTGAGGATGAAATGGCCGCCATCCGTGCCGGGATCGTAGAAGCGGTACTGCGCGATCCGGTCGCCGTCCTGGTCCGTGACCGCGCCGATCAGGCTCGCCGCCGTGATCGACTGGCCGGATTGCAGGTTCGCGTCCTTCGCGGTCACCACGGGGTTGTGATTCGGCATCGTGAGGTCTCGAACTCGATGAGCACAGCGTCACTTTGCTGTCGCACGAAGTATGTGCGCTCGCAACGCACGGGAGAACCTGGTGATACACTCTTCTTGGTGAAGTGATCATAGGGATAATCGGGTCTTAAGCGGTTGTATGATTTTGATCGCGGTTCTCAAAGACCGCGCAAGGGATCGGGTGCGGCGCCGAGGCCCGCGTGAACCGGGCGTCGCACGCCGCGCCGGTGCCGCCCGCCCGCGGCCTCACGGTCGAGCGGCATGGATCGTCATCGCTGTCTCGCATCGCTTCATCGTCGCGAGCGCCCGATCGCTTCGACCGGGAGGAGCGCGCCCGGTCCGATGCGACGCGGCGTCCATCTTGCACGGGAGCCACGCGGGATCGCGACGGCTCGGCCCGGGCGGCGCTAAGGTCCGTCGCGACCGCGTCGAAGGAGGAGGACCCGATGCCGACCCACCACGAGATCCCGGCCACTCCCGACACGATGGTGCTGGGCTACTTCGATGCCGCGCGGCCGCCCGTGCTCACCGTCGAGTCGGGCGACACCGTCACGCTGCATTCCTTCCCGGCCGGCGGCCGCAAGGCCCTGCATCCCGACCCGGCCCGCAACCCCGCCGACTACCTCGCGGCCCTCGCCGCGCACGAGCCGGGCTTCGGGCCGCACTTCGTGACCGGTCCGGTGCACGTGCGCGGCGCCCTGCCGGGCGACGTGCTCCAGGTCGACATCCTCGACCTGAGGTTCCGCCAGGACTGGGGCTTCGTGTCCATCGTGCCGCTGCTCGGCACTCTGCCGGACGAATTCACCGACTACGAGACCATCCATCCGGACATCGACGCCGCGCGGGGCGTCTGCATCCTGCCCTGGGGGACGGAACTGCCGCTCGACCCCTTCTTCGGCATCCTCGCCACCACGCCGCCGCGGGCCTGGGGACGGGTCGGCTCGCCGGTGCCGCGGGCCTTCGGGGGCAACATGGACAACAAGGAGCTGAGGGCCGGCACCACCCTCTACCTGCCGGTCTTCGAGGAGGGGGCGGGCTTCTACGCGGGCGACGGGCACGGGGTGCAGGGCGACGGGGAGGTCTGCATCACCGCCCTGGAGACGGGGCTCAGCGGCACCGTCCGGCTCACCCTGCGCAAGGATCTGGGCTACCGGTGGCCCTTCGCCGAGACGCCCACCGACCTGATGGCGATCGGCCTGCACGAGAGCCTCGACGAGGCGATGCGGCAGGCCGTGCGCGAGATGGTGCGGCACCTGTGCGCCCGCACCCCGCTCACGCGCAACCAAGCCTACATGCTCTGCTCTCTCGCCGGGAACCTGCGCATCACCCAGACGGTGGACGGCAACAAGGGCGTGCACATGCTGATGCCCAAGAGCGCCCTGCCGCGCGCCGGCTGACGCCCGCCCGGTCGGCGTGGACACCGGCGCGGGCCCGGTCGTACCGTGGCGGATCCGCGCCTGCGCGGCTCCCGGGAGGGCCGATGCTCTCGACCACCATGCTGCGCCGGCTCGACCTGACCACGCTGCGGCTCTTCGTGACCATCTGCGAGGACGGCACCCTCACCAAGGCGGCCCGCACCGCCGGCATCGCGCCCTCGGCGGTGAGCAAGCGCCTCGTGGAACTGGAGCAGAGCCTCGGCGTCGCGCTGCTGGTGCGCCAGGCCCGCGGCATGACGGCGACGCCGGCCGGCGAGACGCTGCTGCACCACGCCCGCCGCATGCTGCGCGACGCCGAGCAGATCGCCCTCGAACTCGCCGAGCACGCCAAGGGGGTGCGCGGCATCGTGCGGATGCTCGCGAACCTAACGGCCATCGTCCAGTTCCTGCCCGAGGACCTGCGCGCCTTCCTGTCCCGGCAGGACGCGATCCGGGTCGACCTGGAGGAGCGCCCGAGCGGCGGCGTCGTGAAGGGCGTCGCGGAGGGGCTGGCCGATCTCGGGATCTGCGCGGGCACGACGCCGACCGGCGGCCTGCGCAGCCTCCTCTACCGGCGCGACCGCCTCGTCGTGGCGATGCGGACCGATCATCCCCTCGCCGGGCAGCGCGGCCTCGCCTTCCGCGACACGCTCGACCACGACTTCGTCGGGTTGCACGCCGAGAGCTCGATCTACGCGACCGTGCGGGACGAGGCCCGGAGCGCCGGGCGGCCCCTGCGCCTGCGGGTCCACGTGCCGGGCTTCGACGCGGTCTGCCGGATGGTGCAGGCCGAGATGGGCCTCGGGGTGGTCCCGGAGGGTGTCTTCGCGCTCTTCGGCGCCTCCCTCGACCTGGTGGCTGTGCCGCTCTCGGATCCCTGGGCGCACCGGGACCTGCGGATCGTCATCCGCGACGCGCCGCTCACGCCGGCGGCCGGCCTCCTCGTCGCGCACTTGGCGCGGCAGGAGGTCCGGGAGGCTCCGTTCTCTGTCGGAGAACGGTCGTGATCGAAATACGTTTGGAGCCGGCCGCGGCTCATCAAGTATAGACCTGGTCAAACATCGTCACGCGAGGAGACGCTCTCGACGGGGCCGCCCGCCAGCGGCCGCGCGCGGCCCGCGCCCGTCCGGCCTCTCCCCGCCCGCCGAACCGTTTCGACCGAGAGCCGCGCTCCAGCGGCCGGTCCAGGTCACCAGGGAGACGCCCATGCCCGCCGCGATTCCGGCCACCTTTGGCGCGACGCAGGAGGTCGCCGAGGCCGCGACCATCCGCAAGATCGCCTGGCGGCTGATGCCGCTGATCATGGTCTGCTACCTGTTCGCGTTCTTCGACCGCATCAACATCAGCTTCGCCAAGTTCCAGCTCCAGAGCGACCTCGGCTTCAGCAACACGGCCTACGGGCTCGGCGCCAGCCTGTTCGTGATCGGCTACGTGATCTTCGAGGTGCCCTCGAACCTGATCCTGTACCGGGTCGGCGCGCGGCGCTGGATCGCCCGGATCATGATCTCCTGGGGGCTCGCCACCGCCGCGATGGTGTTCATCCGGCACGAGTGGCAGTTCTACGGCCTGCGCTTCGTGATCGGCGCCATGGAGGCGGGCTTCGCGCCCGGCATCCTGTACTACCTGACGCTGTGGTTCCCGGCCTCCTATCGCGGGCGCATCACCTCGATGCTCTTCGTGGCCTCGGCCTTCTCGGGCATCGTCGGCGCGCCCGTCTCCGGGCTGATCCTCGGCCAGATGAACGGGGTGGCGGGCCTCGCCGGCTGGCAGTGGCTGTTCCTGGCCGGCGGCCTGCCCTGCCTCGCCCTCGGGGCACTGGTGCTCGGGCGCTTCGACGACCGGCTGCAGGATGCCCGCTGGCTCTCGCCTGAGGAGAAGGCGCTGGTCGGCTCGCAGATCGCCGAGGCCAACCGGGGCATCGGCGACCACTCGCTCCTCGGCGCGATCCGCACGCCCGGCTTCCTCAAGATCGCGCTGATCTACTTCCTGATCCAGGTCGGCTCCTACGGCCTCAACTTCTGGGGACCGGACCTCATCCGCACGGCGAGCGGCGCCGGGGCGGCGACGGTGGGGCTTCTCGCCGCGCTGCCCTATGTTTGCGGCGCGATCAGCATGGTGGTGATCGGACGGATCTCGGACGCTTCCGGCGAGCGGCCGAAATTCGTCTCGGCCCTCGCGCTCACGGCCGGGCTCTGCTTCGTGGCGGCCGGCCTGTTCGACGCCCGGATCCTGCCGCTCATGGTCGCCCTCTGCGGGCTCGGGGCCGGCATCGTCGCGGCGGTCCCGACCTTCTGGACCCTGCCGCCGAAGCTCGTCACCGGCGTCGGCGCGGCGGGCGGCATCGCGCTCATCAACACGCTGGGCCAGCTCGGCGGCATCGTGAGCCCGGTGATGGTCGGTTACGTCAAGGACTGGACCGGCTCGACCACGCCCGCCCTGTTCGTGATCGGGGGATTGTGCGTCCTTTGCGCGCTCCTCGCCCGGTTCGGCCTGCCCGCGCAGCTGCACCGGAACGACCGGGTCGGGTGAGGCCGCGGCGCCGAGGGTTCGGTCAGGCGCGACGCGCACTCTCTCCTCTCTGTGGGGGGAGGGTGGCCTGCGCTCTCCCGAGCCCCAGCAGGCGCGACACCTCCCACCACGATTCCCGTCCCACCCACCCTTGAAACCCCGTCGGCGCCCCCGCATGTAAATGTCGTTCACATTCACATCTCCTTGGGAGACACGACGTGACCTTTTCCTCCGCCCCCTGGTCGAACGGCCGCACCTGCCGAGGCGCGGGTCCGTTCCCCCGCCGCTCCCTGGAGATCGGCGCGATCGTCCTTGGTTTCATCTATGTCTGGCCGCTCGCGGCCGCCTACCTGGTGTGGAAGATGATGGGATATCCGGCCTTCGACGAACTGAAATCCTTCGCCGAGCGGAACCTCCGCGGCGGCCTCGGCGGCTTCGGCCGCGGCGCGGCCTTCCGGCAGGGCACCGGCAACTGGGCCTTCGAGGAGTACCGCAAGCGGGAACTCGACCGGCTCGAAGAGGAGCGCCGCCGCCTCGAAGAGGAGAGCCGCGCCTTCACCGACTTCGTCGAGGAACTCAAGCGCGCCCGCGACCGCGAGCAGTTCGACGCCTTCATGGCCAAGCGCCGGGCCGGCTCGAACTACTGATCGGGCAAGGGCTTCGCCCGAACCTTGACGCTCCGGTCCGGTTGGGCCATCGTCATCAAGGTCAAGCCAACGGGGCTCCTCGCGCGGACAGCGCGGGGAGCCTTCGCCGTTCAGGATGAGGCGGGACCGCATGACCACGTCAAACCGCTCGACGCATATCCGGCTCACCTCCCATCCGGAGCCGGGTGCGGCCCGCTGGCCGATCCGCTGGGGCGCCGCCGATCCGCGCGAGCGCGGCCCGGTCATCGGCACGGTCACCAACCCGGCGGACCGCAACGTGATCGGGGCCAATGGCGGCGCCTACTCGCTCTACCGGGCGCTCGCCATCGCCGGGCGGGCCATGAACCCGCTGGCGCGGCCCGACCTCACCAACACCCACCCGGTCGTGCCGATCGGCCCGCATCCGCAATGGGCGGAGCCGGAGCGGATCGTCTCCCTCGATCCCTGGGGCCACCTGCCGGGCGAGGTCTTCGCCCGCGAGATCGCGACCGGCGCCGACATCCGCCCGACCATCGCGGTGACGAAGGCGCGGCTCTCCCTGCCGGAGATCCTGGCGGCGATCGCCGCCCACCGTCTCGCGCCCGACGGCAGCATCCTGCATCCGGGCGGCGACATCTCGGTCGTCAAGATCGCCGTCGACCCGGTCTGGTACCTGCCCGGCATCGCGGCGCGGTTCGGCACCACCGAGACGGCCCTGCGCCGCACCCTGTTCGAGCAGACCGGCGGCATGTTCCCCGAACTGGTCACCCGGCCCGACCTGCAGGTCTTCCTGCCGCCGATCGGCGGCTGCACGGTCTACATCATGGGCGAGGCGGGCCGCATCGCCGCGCCCGGCACCCGCATCGCCTGCCGGGTGCACGACGAGTGCAACGGCTCGGACGTGTTCGGCTCGGACATCTGCACCTGCCGGCCCTACCTGACTCACGGCATCGAGGAATGCGTGCGGGAGGCGCAGAGCGGCGGTGTCGGCGTCGTCGTCTACAACCGCAAGGAGGGGCGGGCGCTCGGCGAGGTGACGAAGTTCCTCGTCTACAACGCCCGCAAGCGCCAGGAGGGCGGCGATTCCGCCGCCACCTACTTCGAGCGCACGGAATGCGTGGCCGGCGTGCAGGATGCCCGCTTCCAGCAGCTGATGCCCGACGTGCTGCACTGGCTCGGCATCCGCCGCATCGACCGGCTGATGTCGATGTCGAACATGAAGTACGACGCCATCGTGGGCTCGGGGATCGAGGTCGGCGAGCGGGTGCCGATCCCGCCGGAGCTGATCCCGCCCGACGCCTCGGTGGAGATCGAGGCCAAGAAGGCGGCGGGCTACTACACGCCGGACGAGACGCCGGACGCCGCCGCGCTCGATGCCGTGAAGGGGCGGGACCTCGACCGGTTTTGAGCCGGGCGCGCCGCGCGCGTGAACCCTCCCCCCTCTGCGGGGGAGGGTGGCGAACGGAGTGAGCGCAGCGGGACGAAGTCCCGCCGAGAGGGGGCGGCGCGACGCTCTTCCAGGGGGCTCCCTGCACCACGGTTCAGCCTGATCCGGAAGCGTGGTTCCCCTCTCCCGCCCGGCCCCGCCGGGCACCCTCGCCCGCAGAGGGGGGGGGACGGTTCAGTTACGCGGCGCATCGGTTCCAAGGAGAGTATCGTGAGCCAACAGCCCCCCATCCCACCGCAGGACGCGCGCTGGCTCCTCACTCCGGCGGCCGTGCGCGCCCGCGCCGAGGGCCTGCTGGCGCTCGGCCTCGACGGCGCCCTCGACCATTTCGCCGTCCATCCCGAGAAGCTCGGACCTTGCGCGGATGCCGTCGTGGAGACGATCCGGGCGGCCTACCCGGACCTCGTCATCCCGTACCACGCCCGCTGGCGGCACTTCGCGGCCGGGGGGTTCGACCGCTGGGGCAGCCTCGCGGAGGCCGCGCCCTGGGAGGACGCCGCCGCGCGCGCCCGCGCCGCCTTCGACCTCGTCATCGTCAGTGTGCTCCTCGATGCCGGCGCCGGCCCGACCTGGCGCTACGAGGAGGGCCGCACCGGCGAGACCTTCGCCCGCTCGGAGGGCCTCGCGGTCGCGAGCTTCGACCTCTTCATCTCCGGGCTGTTCTCCGAGGCGCCCGAGGACCCGTTCCGGGTCGACGCCAGGGCGCTCGCGAGCCTCACCGCCGCCGATCTCGCGCAAGGTTTCCAGGTCACGCCGACCAACCCGCTGGTCGGGCTCGACGGCCGCGTCGCGCTGCTGAACCGGCTCGGGCAGGTGGTCGCGGCGGATCCGGACGGGTTCGGCCCGGAGGCGCGCCCCGGCGGCCTCTACGACCGTCTCGCCGCGCAGGCCGTCGACGGCGCCCTCCCGGCGACCGCGGTTCTCGCGGCGCTCCTCTCCCATCTCGGACCGATCTGGCCGGGCCGCATCGTGCTCGACGGGATCGACCTCGGCGACACGTGGCGCCACCCGAAGGCGGGAGGCGAGGGCGACACGGCTGGGCTCGTGCCCTTCCACAAGCTGTCGCAGTGGCTCGCCTACTCGCTCCTGGAGCCGCTGGAGGAGGCGGGCATCGCCGTCACCGGCCTCGACGCCCTCACGGGCCTGCCGGAATACCGCAACGGCGGCCTGTTCCTCGACACCGGCGTGCTCAGCCTGCGGCACCCCGAGGAGGCGGCGCGGGCGCATCCGGTCGGGTCGGCGCTGGTGGTCGAGTGGCGGGCGCTCACCGTGGCGCTCCTTGACCGGCTGGCGCCCCTCGTGCGCGAACGGCTCGGCATCGCCGATCCGGCGTCGCTTCCGCTCGCCAAGGTGCTGGAGGGCGGAACCTGGGCGACGGGCCGGCGCCTGGCCCGGACCCTGCGTCCGGACGGGACGCCGCCGCTCTCCATCGACAGCGACGGCACGGTGTTCTGAGCCGCCGCACCGGACTACACTCATCAAGGCCACGCTCGAGGAGGACGGGACGCATGCAGGTTGCGAGCACGCGGGAGGCGACGGGCACAGCCCCGGTGACCGTCGTCACCCATCCGCTGGTGCAGCACAAGCTGACGCTGATGCGGGACAAGGCGCGCTCCACCAAGGGCTTCCGCCAGCTGCTGAACGAGATCGGCACGCTGCTGGCCTACGAGGTCACCCGCGACCTGCCGCTGGAGCCCGTCGAGATCGAGACGCCGCTGACCACGATGCAGGGGTCACAGATCGCCGGCAAGAAGCTCGTCCTGGCGCCGATCCTGCGCGCCGGCATCGGCTTCCTCGACGGGATGCTGTCGCTGCTGCCCTCGGCCCGCGTCGCCCATGTGGGCCTCTACCGCGACCCGGAATCCCTCGAAGCCGTCGAGTACTACTTCAAGGCGCCGTCCGACCTCGCGGACCGCACCGTGCTCGTCCTCGATCCGATGCTAGCCACGGCCAACTCCGCCATCGCGGCGGTGGACCGGCTCAAGGAGCGCGGCGCCCGCGACCTGCGCTTCGTCTGCCTCCTCGCCGCGCCGGAGGGGATCGCCAAGTTCCAGGGCGCGCATCCCGACGTGCCGGTCTGGACCGCCGCGATCGACAGCCACCTCAACGAGCACGGCTACATCCTCCCGGGGCTCGGCGACGCGGGCGACCGCATGTACGGCACGCGCTGAGGCGGCTCCCCCGGCTGGCCGGTGGCCGTCGATCGTCCCTGGGCTTGCGGAGGGACCTGGCCAAGCCGACCTTGCCAAGCGGACCTTGCCAAGCGCGGCCGACCTGTCAGGTAGACGGGTCGACGACCCGCAAGGAGACGCCCCATGCCCGCCATCCCGGAGACGATGCGCCAGGTTCGCTTCAACGGGGCCGGCGGGCCCGAGGTGATCGGCCTCGAGACCGCGCCGGTCCCGAGGCCCGGCCCGGGCGAGGTGCTGATCGCAGTGGCGGCCGCGGGCGTGAACCGGCCCGACTGCCAGCAGCGCGCCGGCAAGTACCCGCCGCCGCCCGGCGCCACCGAGGTCCCGGGCCTGGAGGTCGCCGGCCGCGTCGTCGCCCTCGGCGAGGACGTGACGACCTTGAAGGAGGGCGACGAGGTCTGCGCGCTGGTGATCAGCGGCGGCTACGCCGAGTACTGCGTCGCCGCGGCCGCACTCTGTCTGCCCCGGCCGAAGCCGTTCTCGCTGCTGGAGGCCGCGAGCCTCCCGGAGAACATGTACACGGTCTACACCAACGTCGTGGAGCGCGGCCGGCTCAGCAGCGGCGAGCGCTTCCTCGTCCACGGCGGGTCGAGCGGCATCGGCTACACGGCGATCCAGCTCGCCAAGCAGCGCGGTGCCACCGTCTACGCGACGGCGGGCTCGGCGGACAAATGCGCCTTCTGCGAGTCGATGGGGGCGGACGCGGCCATCAACTACAAGGACGCGGATTTCGCCGAGGAGGTGAAGCGCCTCACCGACGGGAAGGGCGTCGACCTGGTGCTCGACATGGTCGGGGCGCCCTATTTCGAGCGCAACCTGAAGTCCCTGGCCCTGGAGGGCCGCCTCGTCATCATCGCCTTCATGCAGGGTTTCAAGGTCGAGGATCTGAACCTGACGCCGATCATGGTGCGGCGGCTCACCGTCACGGGCTCGACCCTGCGGCCGCGCACCACCGCTCAGAAGGCCGCCATCGCGGAGGGGCTGCGCCGGGAGGTCTGGCCCTGGCTCGACGACGGCGGGTTCCGGCCGGTGATCCACGCGACCTTCCCGCTCGAACAGGCCCGCGAGGCCCACGCGCTGATGGAATCGAGCGCGCATCTCGGCAAGATCATGCTGACGACCGGCCTCTGAGCATGGTCCGCTGAACGGGATGCCGGTTCGGCGCAGACAGGGAGGCACGAACACACACCGAGCGCGGCGCCCGACCGCAACGCGATCGCGCTCTGCTCTCGGCCGCACCCTCTCCGCGGAACCGTGGCTGCCCGGGACCCGTTGCCCGGGCAGAACGCCGCCCCCGCGCGGCGCGCCGCAGCCTCGGAGAGATCGCATGGCCCTTGACCAACGCCCCATCGAGACGCCCACCGAAGCCCGCCAGGGCGCCCGGGGCAAGCCGGTCCTCTACGTGCTCCTCGGCAGCCTCGCGCTGTTGGCGATCGCCGCGGTGGCGCTGCTCACCTGGAACGGCGCCAATTCCCCGAAGGACTACGCCAGCCAGAGCCAGGACGCCTCGCGGACCCAGATCACCGGCTCGCCGAACGGCAGCGGCAATGCGAGCAACCCCTCGGCGAACAGTGCCGGCGTCCCGGCCGGCAACCCGGCCTATCCGGCCCCCGCGCAGCCGACCACCACGGGCTCGACCAACCCGCGCTGAACCGGACGGGGAGGGGTCGGCGCCGCGCCGGCTCCTTCCGCGGCGATGCCGCCGCCTCGATGATCCGGCTCTCGGTCAAGGGCGCGGCGCTCAGCTGAGCCGCGCCCGCAGCGCGGCCTGGAAGGCGTCGAACACCTTGCGCATCGGCGCGGCCTTGTACGGATAGACGGCCGGGTCGTCCATGTCGTGGACGATCATTGCGGTGTCGGCCTCGAACACGAGCAGCCGACCGTCCCGCGCCTCCGCGCAGTCGATCACCAGGTAATCCAGCCCGACGAGCCGGTGGATCTCCGCGAAGGCCCCGGCGTGGCGCCGCGCGAAATCCGCTTCGAAACTCGCCATGGCCGCCGCCTCGGCCGCGCGCCGTTCCGGGCGCGCGTGCATGTCGGCGTTGAGGTAGTGGATCATCCAGTGATCCCGCGACGCCATGTGGCACAGGAACGGCCGGCCGTCGACGAGCGCGATCCGATACTTGCGGAACATGCCGTCCGCACCGCTATAGTCGTGATATTCCGTGACGTAGAACTCAGTCTCCGCAACGGCATCGAGATAGGCGGTGATGTCGCGGGGCGCGTCGACCTTGCACAGGTCGTTCCCGGCATGGGAATCGACGGGCCGGACCAGCACCGGGTAGGACTGTCCCTCCGGCGCCGCGCCGCCTCCCGCGGCCCAGGCCGCCAGCGCCTCGCGCGCGACGCGCGCCAGGCGCGGCACCAGCACGCTCTCGGCGGTCGCGAGCGCGGCCGCGAGGCCGTGCCGCGAGGTCCTGAGCACGGCCTCCGGACGATTGAGGAGGGGCGTCCGCCAGCCCGCGACGGCCGCGCCGAGCGCGTGCAGCAGGCCCTCGTTCTCCCGGGCGTAGCCGACGCACAGGATCGCCACGTCGTGATCGGGCAGGTGCTCCGGAAGCGCCTCACCCGGAAGGACGTAGAGGTAGTCGAGGCTGAAGGCGTCGTCGTCGAGCAGGAACTCCAGCGGCGTGTTCGCCATCAGGTCGCCCGCCGTGACGATGGCGAGGACGCGCAGGCGCGTCGCCCCCCGCTCGCCCGCGACCGTGAAGTGGCGGTGGACGCTCAGGGCCTCGGAGAGGCAGCCAAGCGCCGCCTGCGTCTCGCGGCGCAGGAAATGGGCCGTCGACAGGTCGAGGAGCAGTCCGGCGCGATCCGCCCGGCCGTCGGGAGCCTGCGGCCGGAGCGCCGCGAGCGACTTCGGATCCCGGCCGGCGAAGGCGGCCCGGATGAGCCGGGACTGCCCGATGATCGGGACGGGATTCGGCTCGACGGCCGGGGTGGCTCGCATGTCTGCGCTCCGTGTCGCGGGAAGGGGAGGGGGCGCCGCGACGCTCCGGCCGGAGCGTGTCGGCGCCGGATCTCGGTCGGACGCGTCCGCACCGCCGCTTGGTCGTCCCGGGAGAACCCTGTGCCGCGCTGCGAACCGTTCAAGGTTTCGCCCCCGGGACCATCGTCGGA
Organism: Methylobacterium sp. JK268; assembly: GCF_054052225.1. Classification (NCBI taxonomy): domain Bacteria; kingdom Pseudomonadati; phylum Pseudomonadota; class Alphaproteobacteria; order Hyphomicrobiales; family Methylobacteriaceae; genus Methylobacterium; species Methylobacterium sp. JK268. The sequence goes on from NZ_JBSVZN010000015.1 coordinate 49,293, forward strand.
GGCAGAACCCTAGGTGCGCGTGGTTAATGACCGATTGATCGTCACGCGCGGCATCCTGGAGAATGGTAACGGCTTCGTATCCGAACCTTGCGGAAGCGCGGCGCCGCATGGGCGCCGCGCGGTCTGGTCCTCGATCATCGACGATCGACGGTGCCGCCGCGATGGCGTCACGCGGCCGTCGTCATGCCGGCCTGCGTACGCTTCACGTCGTAGCGGTCCAGCATCATCAGCTTGTGCCACACCTGGACGAAGTCGCGCACGAACCGAGCCTGGCCGTCGCTGCCGGCGTAGATCTCGACCACGGCCCGGAGCTGTTGGTTCGACCCGAAGACGAGGTCGCAGCGCGTCGCCGTGAACTTGGTCTCGCCGCTTCGCCGGTCGTCCAGGGTGAAGGTCATGCCGCCCTGGTCCGCCTTCGTCCACACGTAGTCCATGCTGGTGAGCACGGTGAAGAAGTCGTTGGTCAGCACGCCGACCCGCTCGGTGAAGATCCCGTGCCGCGCGCCGTCGTGGTTGAGGTTGAGCGCGCGCACGCCCCCGGTCAGCACCACCCATTCGGGAGCGGTGAGCGCCAGCAGGTTGGCCTTGTCGAGGAAGGCCTCCTCGGGGGCGACGCGGCCCCCCGTGATCTCGGCGAAGGCCGGATCGACGTAGTTGCGGAACCCGTCGACCAGGGGCTTCAGCCACTCGAAGCTCTCCGCATCGGTGAGCGCGTCGGTCGTGTCCATCCGGCCCGGGACGAAGGGCACGGAGGTCGCGGCGCCGGCCGCCTTCGCCGCCGCCTCGACCGCGGCGCAGCCGCCGAGCACGATGAGGTCGGCGAGCGAGACCTTCTTGCCCCCCGAAGCCCGGCCGTTGAAGCCCGCCATGATCGTGCGCAGCCTGTCGATCACCGGGACGGTGCGCCGGTTGACGGTCCAGCCCGATTGCGGCGCGAGGGCGAGGCGCGCCCCGTTGGCGCCCCCGCGCTTGTCGCTGTTGCGGTAGGTCGCCACCGACGAGAAGGCCGTGAAGGCGAGGTCGGAGACCGACAGGCCGCTGCCCAGGATCTCGGCCTTCAGGGCGGCGATGTCGGCCTCGTCGACCAGCGCGTGGTCGAGCGCCGGGATCGGGTCCTGCCACAGCAGGTCGTCCTCGATCCGGGCTTCCGGCCCGACGTAGCGCTCCTTCGGGCCCATGTCGCGGTGGGTGAGCTTGTACCACGCCTTGGAGAATTGCAGCGTGAAGTCGTCGAAGTCCGACAGGAACCTCTCGCAGATCGCCCGATAAACCGGGTCGGTCTTGAGCGCGATGTCGCTCGTCATCATCATCAGCGGGTGGGTGAGGCCCGGGATGTGGGCGTCGGGCGTGCGCGGAGCGTCCGGGTCGGTCGGCTCCCATTGCAGGGCGCCGGCGGGGCTGCGCGTCTGCTTCCACTCGTACTTGAACAGGTTCTCGAGGTAGCTGTTGTCCCAGGTCGTCGGATCGGGCGTCCACGAGCCCTCGATGCCGTTCGTCATGGTGTCCGCACCGGCGCCCGTGCCCTTCGGGTTGTGCCAGCCGAGGCCCATCGCCTCGATCGGGGCGATCTCCGGCGGCGGCCCGATCTCGCCGGCCTTGACCATGCCGTGGCTCTTGCCGAAGGCGTGGCCGCCCGCGATCAGCGCGACGGTCTCCTCGTCGTTCATCGCCATGCGGGTGAAGGTGACGCGGATGTCGTGGGCCGAGCCCATCGGGTCGCCGTTGGCGTAGGGACCCTCGGGATTGACGTAGATCAGCGCCTGGTGCGACGCGGCGAGCGGGTTCTCCAGGTCGTAATCGGCCTCGCCATTCCGGCCCCGCCAGCGCTTGTCGCGGTTGACCATCGCGTCGAACGACGTGACCGCGGTCGGATCCCACAGCTCGGGACCCCAGTAGGTCGCGTTGTCGGCCTCCCAGGCGTCCTCGCGGCCGCCGGCGAAGCCGTAGGTCGGGAAGTTCATGATCTCGAGGGCGCAGGTCCCGGTCAGCACCATCAGGTCGGCCCAGGACAGGGCGCTGCCGTATTTCTGCTTGATCGGCCACAGCAGGCGGCGCGACTTGTCGGTGTTGCCGTTGTCCCACCAGCTGCTGATCGGCGCGAAGCGCTGGAGGCCCTGGCCGGCGCCGCCGCGCCCGTCCGCGATGCGGTAGGTCCCGGCGGAGTGCCAGGCCATGCGGATCATCTGCGGGCCGTAATTGCCGTAATCCGACGGCCACCACGCCACGGAGGTGGTCAGGAACCGCTTGATGTCGGCCTTGAGCGCTTCGTGATCGAGCGCCGCGAAGGCGGCCCGGTAATCGAAGGCGGCGCCGAGCGGGTTCGCCTGCGGCCCGTTCTGGTGCAGCGTCTCGACGCGCAGGCGGTCGGGATACCACTCTTCCAGGGTGGGCGGCGTCGCGAAGGCGCCGCCGACGCGGTCGCCGCCGAAGGGGCACTTGCCGGACAGGACGTCAGTATAGGTTTCCACGCCGTCGATCCTTCTGTGGCGATCGCGCGGGGCGAGCGCGCGGTCGTGACCGTGCGCCTCACCGCTCGGAGGTCGCGTGATGATCCCGTATGGCGTTATGTACTGGTGGAGAGTATTGGGTCGGGAGCCGGGGTGACGATCGGATGCATTGGTGACGCCGGCACTGGGATACGAAACCCCAACCCGCCTCCGAACCGGCCATACGGAGCGCCACGTCAGATAGGCGTCACGACGACCGCGGCCACTCCATTCGTCTTCGCTGCGTCACGGGGTCTCGGGAACGCTTGCGGAGCCGGCCACGGTGCCACCCGGTCTCCCCCCGGGCGGCTCACCGGGGAGAAGAAAAACCGCAGTAAACCCTCCGGCCGGAGACGATGATCCCAAATCGTCGCCAGATCCGAAGCCGAGCGCGAATGCGACTTGAACCGCAGCGGCGTTTTGGCCATTCCAGGGCCGCGCTTCGACCCGTAGGGCATGCACCGGCGCGGCCGCTTCGCCCATCCGGCCGGCAGGACCGGTCGGGCGCGCCGGCCGCCCGGCCGAAGCCGGACCGTTCCACAGCGGAGGCCGCCCAACCCGGGCGACCCGAGGGAGACCCTGCCCGTGCGCATCCATCCTCGACTTCGCGGCCTCGCCCGCCTCGCCGCCGTGTTCGGGGCCGCGGCCCTGTCCGCCCTCGCGGCCAGCCCCCCCGCCGCGGCCGGCGACAAGGAGGTGACCTTCGCCTACCAGGACATGGTGGTGCCCTTCCGGGTGGTGATGGAAACGGGCGCGATCGAGAAGGCGACCGGCTATAAGATCACCTGGCGCAAGTTCGGGGGCGGCGGCGACGTCATCCGCGCCATGGCGTCCGGCCAGGTCCAGATCGGCGAGGCCGGGTCGAGCCCGATCGCCGCGGCGGCCTCGCAGGGCCTGCCGATCACGCTGTTCTGGATCCTCGACGACATCGCGGATGCCGAGCAGCTGGTGGCCCGGGACGGCAGCGGCGCGAGCAACGTCGCGGGCCTGAAGGGCAAGCGGGTCGCGACGCCCTTCGTCTCGACCGCGCATTACCAGCTCCTCTACGCCCTGCAGCAGGCCGGCCTCTCGGGCCAGGAGGTCAAGGTCCTCAACATGCGCCCGCCCGAGATCGCGGCGGCCTGGGAGCGGGGCGACATCGACGCCACCTTCATCTGGGACCCGGTGCTGACCAAGGTGAAGGCCAATGGCCGGGTGCTGACCTCGGCGGGCCGGATCGCGGCCGCGGGCCGCCCGACCTTCGACGGCCTCGTGGTCGACCGGGCCTGGGCCGAGGCCAACCGGCCCTTCGTGGTGACCCTGGTGCGGCTCCTGGCCGAGGCCGATGCCGATTACGCCCGCCGCAAGGCCGAGTGGACCGCCGACAGCGACCCCGTGCGCGCGGTGGCCAAGTGGACGGGCATGGCGCCCGCCGAGGTGCCGGCGGCGGTGGCGGCCTACCGCTTCCCGACGCTCGCCGAGCAGGCCTCGCCCGTGTGGCTCGGCGGCGGGGCGGCGGCGGCCCTCAAGCACACGGCGGAGTTCCTGAAGGAGCAGGGCAAGGTGCAGGCGGTGGCCCCCGATTACGGCGCCTTCGTCACGGACGCCTACGTGCGGGAGGCCGCCCGAGGCCATTGAATCGGCCGCTTTGCCGGCGACGAGCCGGCCCTCGCCGGGCGGATGCGCGCCGCCCCTCCCGATCCCCGGACCCGACGGACGCCATGCTGGAGATCCGTGACCTCAGCCTGCGTTACGGCGACGGCGAGGCCGCCACGGTGGCGCTGTCGCGCCTCGACCTCACCGTGGCCCGGGGCGAGTTCGTCGTGGCGCTCGGCGCCTCGGGCTGCGGCAAGACCACGCTCCTCAACTGCATCGCGGGCTTCCTCGCCCCGAGCACCGGGGAGATCCGCCTCGACGGCGCGACCGTGACCGGACCGGGCGCGGAGCGCGGCGTGGTGTTCCAGGGGCACGCCCTGATGCCCTGGCTCGACGTGCGCGACAACGTGGCCTTCGGCCTGCGGATGCGCGGCGTGGGCCGCGCGGAGCGGTGGCGGGTCGCCGAGACGATGCTCGACGCGGTCGGCCTCGCCGGGACGGGCCGGCGGCGGATCCACGAACTCTCCGGCGGCATGCGCCAGCGCGTCGGCCTCGCCCGGGCGCTCGCCAACGATCCGACGCTGCTGCTGATGGACGAGCCCCTGGGCGCCCTGGACAGCCTCACCCGCGGGCAGGTGCAGGAGCTGATCCTGCGCATCTGGCACCGGACGGGCAAGACGATCCTGTTCATCACCCACGACGTCGAGGAGGCGGTGTTCCTGGCGACCACGCTGGTGATCATGAGCCCGCGGCCCGGCCGCATCGTCGACACGCTGCCGCTCGGCTTCTCGCGCCGCTTCGCGGGCGGGGAGAGCGCCCGGGCCATCCGCGCCGACCCGGCCTTCGTCGCCCTGCGCGAGCGCGTCCGCGACCGGGTGCTGGAGGGCGGCCCCCTGGCGGCCGAGGTGGCCTGAGATGCGGGACCGACCGCCGCGCCGCGTCCTGCCTCTGCTCAGCCTCGCCACCGTGCTCGGCCTCGTGCTGCTGTGGCTCGCCGTCACCGCGGCCGGGCTGGTGCGGCCGCTCTTCCTGCCCGGCCCGGGCGCGGTCCTCGCCGCCTTCGGCCAGGCGTGGCGGGGTGATTTCGACGGCAACCCGCTGACGCTCCAGGTGGCGGCGAGCCTGGGGCGGGTGGTCGGCGCCTTCCTCCTCGCGGCGCTCGCCGGCATCCCGGTCGGGCTCGCCATGGGGATGAGCCACCGCGCCCGCGCGGCCCTCGACCCGCTCGTGGAGTTCTACCGGCCGCTGCCGCCGCTGAGCTACCTGCCGCTGATGGTGATCTGGTTCGGCATCGGCGAGGTCTCGAAGGTGGGGCTGATCGCGCTGGCTTGCTTCGCGCCGGTGGCGCTCGCGACCCGCGCGGGCGTGCTCGCGGCCTCCGCCGAGCAGATCAACGCCGCCCGCTCCCTCGGCGCGAGCCGGCGGCAGGTGCTGCTCCACGTCGTGCTGCCGGCGGCCGCGCCCGACATCCTGGTCGGCCTGCGGATCGGGATGGGCGTCGGCTGGACCACGCTGGTCGCCGCCGAGATGGTCGCCGCCGATGCGGGGCTCGGCCAGATGGTGCTCGCCGCCTCCAACTTCCTGCGCACCGACGTGGTGATCATGGGCATCCTGGTGATCGGCGCCCTGGCCGGCCTGTGCGAACTCGCCATGCGCCGGCTGGAGCGGATCCTGGTGCCCTGGAAGGGAAAGGCGTAGCCCCGGCGCCACGGGGTTGAGCGGGTCGCGGACACAGCCTAAACGAGCATCCGGACGCATTGGTCGGGACCGTTTCCGTGCCTGCTGGCGAGAGAGTCCCGCGGATCTTCCTTCCGGCCGAGCCCGACCCGTTCCTGCGGATCTTCCTCTCGCATGCCCGCCTGGAGCGCGTCGCCTCGGAGGCCGAGAGCGACCTCGTGCTCCATCCCGATCTCATCCGGGACGTGCGCCGGAACGTCCGCTGCCCGCTCCCGCCGCCCGCCGCGGGGCCGCCGCGACCCGCGGTCGTCTTCGCGCAGACCGATTACGACGTCCTCATCGAGGCGCAGGGCCGGGACACCCTCGTCTACCGCACCGGCCTCACCCGGGCCTGGCGGCTGCCGCGCGAATTCGCGCTGCCCTACGTCTGGATCACCCATCCGGACACGGTCGGCGCGCGGGTGCCCGCGGACAAGCCGGTGATCGGGTTCTGCGGCACCCTGCGCAACCGGGCGACGCGGCGGCGCACCCTCGCCCACTTCGCCCGCAGCGACGCCTTCACCTGCAACTACATCATCCGGGACAAGTTCTGGGCCGCCGGGCTGCCGGTCGAGCAGGCGGCGGCGGACTTCGCCGCCAACATCGAGGGGTCGGATTTCGTCGTCTGCGACCGCGGCATCGGCAATTGGACGGTCCGGATGTACGAGGTCCTGTCGCGGGGACGGATCCCCGTGATGCTCGACACCGGCGGCCTGCTGCCGGAGATCCGCTCGGGCTCCTACGCGGACACGATCGTCACGGCGCGGAGCCGCCGGGAACTGGCGCGGCGGATCCTGGAGGTCTGGCGCGAGGAGGACGTCGCCGCCCGCGCGCGGCGCTGCCGCGCCCTCTGGGAGGAGAATTTCAGCATGACGGGCTTCGCCCGCAACCTCTCGGGCAACCTCGCGCGGCTGGTCGCCGATCCAGCCTATCGGGCCGCGATCTTCCGCCACGACCTCCCGGTGCGGCTGCGCGCCGCCGCGCGCCGGTTCGCCTTCCGGGAGCGCGGCGGGGCTGTCATCGAAAATTCATGAAACCGGGCGGCCCGGCGACATCTTGAGGGAGCGGAGCCGGGTGGCCCGGAACGGCCGTGGTTCCCCGCACCCGCCCGCCGACGTCCCGCCCCCCGAGGCCAGCATGTCAGACACGGTTGCCCTCGCCCCGGCCGCGGCCCGGGTCTCAGCCCCGCGCCGCGGGCCGAGCCTCGATCACCGCCTGCATCCGGGTGCCATCGCCACCTTCCTGCTCCTGCTCGTCGGCGGCCTCGGCTACGCCGTCTACGGGCTGGTCAGCGACATGCACGCGGCCGGGCAGCCGCCGCTCGCCATCGGGGCCTTCGTCCTGCTCGGCCTCGCCCTGCTGATCGCGCTCGGCTTCGAGTTCGTGAACGGCTTCCACGACACCGCCAACGCCGTCGCCACGGTCATCTACACCCACTCGCTGTCGCCCGTCGTGGCGGTGGTCTGGTCGGGGGTGTTCAACTTCCTCGGCGTGATCGTCTCCTCGGGCGCGGTCGCCTACAGCGTGGTGACGCTGCTGCCGGTGGAACTCGTCCTGCAGGTCGGGTCGGCGGCGGGCTACGCGATGATCTTCGCGCTCCTGATCGCCGCCATCGTCTGGAACCTCGGGACCTGGGCCTTCGGATTGCCGAACTCCTCCTCGCACGCGCTGATCGGCTCGGTCATCGGCGTCGGCCTCGCCAACCAGCTGATGGCGTCGGGCGACGGGGCCACCTCCGGGGTCGATTGGGGCCAGGCCTACGGCGTCCTGCGCGCCCTGCTGGTCTCGCCGCTGATGGGTTTCGTGGGCGCGGCGGCCCTGTTCCTGCTGATGCGGCTGCTGGTGCGGCGCCCGGAGCTCTACCGGGAGCCCGACGGCGAGAACCCGCCGCCGCCCTGGATCCGCGGGCTGCTGATCCTGACCTGCACCGGCGTCTCCTTCGCCCATGGCGGCAATGACGGGCAGAAGGGCATGGGGCTGATCATGCTGATCCTGATCGGCGCCGCGCCCACGGCCTATGCCCTCAACCGCACCATGTCGGATTCCGCCACGCCGGGCTTCGTGCAGGTCTCCGAGACCGCCGGTGGCATCTTCCGGCAGCATGCCGGCGGCGCCGCCCTGCCGGACCCCGCCGCGGCCCGCCGCGGCGTCGGCGAGGCGCTCAAGACCAAGGACCTCAACCGCCCGGAGATTCACGCGGCGCTCGCCTCCCTCTCCGCCGACATCGCCACGCAGGTGAAGAACTACGGGGCGATCCAGCGGGTCCCGGCCGAGGCGACGCCGAACCTGCGCAACGACATGTACCTCGCCGCCGACGCGGTGCGCCTGCTGCCGAAGGCCGGCGCCCGCTTCTCGGAGGACGAGACCAAGACGCTGAAAGCCTACGAGGGCGCCCTCGACGACGGCACGCGCTACATCCCGGCCTGGGTCAAGGTCTCGGTGGCGATCGCGCTCGGCCTCGGCACGATGGTCGGTTGGAAGCGCATCGTGGTGACGGTGGGCGAGCGGATCGGCAAGCAGCACCTGACCTACGCCCAGGGCGCTTCCGCCGAGATGGTGGCGGCCGGCACGATCGGGCTCGCGGAACTCTACGGCCTGCCCGTCTCGACCACGCACATCCTGTCGAGCGGCGTCGCCGGCGCCATGGTGGCGAACGGGTCCGGGCTGCAATGGGCGACGGTGCGCAACATCGCGGCCGCCTGGGTGCTGACCCTGCCCGCCGCCATCACCCTCGCGGGCAGCCTGTACTGGATCTTCCGGCACCTGTTCTGACGGAGCCGCCGCTGGAACGAAGCGGCCCGCGTGGCGATGGGTGACCCGATCGCCTGCAATCTTCCGTGTCCCCCCGTTTTCCGGGCGCATGCGGCGTCAGCGGAATGCGACCCGGAAACCCGCGCAAGAAGACGCGAAGCGACCGCTTGTCTGCAACGGTGCCGGCATGCGGAGCCGCTTCGCGGCGATTCATCATCTGGTTTCCGGATCTCCTTCCGCTGACGCTTCAGTCGTCCGGAAAAGGGGAGCGTGCGACGATCCGGATGCCTCCGCCTCACCCGCCGGGCTCGGCAGCGCCGGCGGCCCCTCACACCGCGCGGCGCAGGAAGTCGCGGAACGAGCGCCGCACCGGCGGATCCTCCGAGGGCGGTTCGGGCTCGGGCGGCGGGTCGGGCGGCTGGAGCACCTCCGGCCGCACGATCCGCGGCGGCGCGAAGACGTCCCCCTGCGCCAGCGGCACGTCGAGGTCGATGAGGTCGGGCACGTCGTTCTCGCGGGCGACGCCCTCCGCGATCAGGCGGATCCCCGACCGCCCCAGCAGCGCCGCGAGATCCGCCGGAGCGGCGCCCGGCCCGTTCGCGGCGAGCAGGAGGTCGGCCCGCACCTTCACGTAGGCGACGCCCTGGGCGGTGAGGGCCGCGCCGTCGAAGCGCAGGTCCACCGCCCGGTCGAGGGCGAGCAAAATGCGCTCGCGCAGGGCTGCCAGGGCGGCGCTCTGCTCCCCGTCGAGGCTGCGCAGGCTGCGCTGGGGCAGGGCGAGGATCAGCCGTCCGGCGAGTTCGGGATGCGCCTCCACGAGGCGGCCGAGCGCCCGCAGGAAGCCCGGTTCGAACAGCGAACTCGGCGAGAGCGCGTAGGCCACGGCGGCGGCGCTGCCGCGGGCGGCGAGCTGCCGGCTGATCGCCGTCACGCGCGCCAGCATCAGCCGGTCGAGTTCGGTGGTGCGGCCGTGGCGCTCCAGGATCGGCATGAATTCCGCCGGATCGAGGCGCGCCTCCCCGACGGCGAGCCGCGCCAGCGCCTCGTAGAAGCCGACCTTGCGCTGCGGCAGGCTGACGATGGGCTGCAGGTGCACTTCGAGCCCGCCCGATGCGAAGGCGTCGAGGATCGCCCGCTCGCGGCGCTGCGCCTCGGCGGGCGAGGCCGGACGCGGCCGGGCCGGCTCGGGCACCAGGGCCGGTGCGGGGGCGGGACTCGGCACGAAGGCGCGGGGAGCCGGGGCGCCCCGCGGCAGGATCGCCGGACCGGCCGCCGGCGGGGCCGGCCGCGCGGCGGGGGGCGCCGAGGGGGCGGGGGGCGGAGCGGGCGAGGGGGAGAGCGGCGCGACCGGCGCGGGCGGCGTCTCCTTCAGCCGCGCGATCTCGCCGTCCTGGGCCGCCACCGTGACCGCGAGTTCGCGCACGATGCCGCCCAGGAGACCGATCTCCACGCTCAATTCCGAGAGGCCCTCCGTCACGCGGTCGGGCTGCGCCGCATCGGGAGCGGCCCGGCCGCCCTGGCGCTGCTCCAGGGCCAGCAGCCGCACCGACAGGAGATCGACCTCGCCGGAGAGCTTCTCCGCCTGCGCCGTCGCGCGCCGGGCCCGCCGCCAGCCCAGGCCGGCGGCCACGCTGGCGCCGGCCGCCCAGACCAGGGACAGGCCCGCGACCACGCCGAGCACCGGTGCTGACAGGAACGCCACGGTCAGGCAGAGGCCGCCCGCGAGGAGCGAGGCGAGGCACAGCGACACGAGTCCCGCGGATGGCCCTTCGGCGCGGCGGCCGCTCGTCGGGGCCATGCTACTCCCTCTCCCCAAACCTGGACCGGCCGGTCCCCATGTCGCCGGACGGAGAATTCTTGCCGAGGCGTGCCGCCCCCGCAAGTCGCTGCCGTGCCACGGTCCCCGGCTTCTTGGAGCGGCGCGGTCGATCCTTGCCCCGCGGGCTCCTGCTCCCGACATTCCGCCCGCGGCCCGGTCGGGCCGTGAACCAGGAGACGGTAGCCATGGCGCATCAGGGACAGCGGCCCGAAGAGCCCCGCGCGGAACTGCTGATGCAGGTCGAGGGCATGACCTGCCAGGGCTGCGTCGCGGCCGTGACGCGGGCGATCCAGCGCCTGGACCCGCAGGCCGCGGTCGCGGTCGACCTCGATCAGGGCCGGGTCAGCGTGGTCACCGACGCCCAGGCGCTCGACGTGGCGCAGGCCCTCGGCCGCGCCGGCTACGAGGCCCGCGCCATGACCGGCTGACACGGAACCCGCGCTTCTAACGATCGTTTAAGCCGGCTCTGCCAGGGTCGTGGCGTTCGGAGTCGGGGAGCGCGGGTGACCTCGGGAGCAGACCTCGGAGTCACCGGCGCGGGCGTGGCGGGCGTGCGTATCAACAAGGCCTTGGCGACCCTGATCGACGCCCGCCTCGCGGGGCTGGTCCACGAGTCCGTCTCGGAGGAATCCGGCGAGCGCGCGCGTCACGAGCGCTTCCTGATCTCGCGCCTCGCCACGGGCGCGGTCAGCATGGCGCTGCTGCCGCCCTACCTGCTCTGGCGGGGCGTGCCCACGCTCGTCGAGGCGGCGATCACCGCCTGCCTGCTGCTCCCGGTCGTCGCGGCGATCGTCCTCGCCCGCACCGGGCGCCTGACCGTCGCCCATGCCCTCTCTGCGGCGGCCCATACGGGGCTCGTCGTGTGCCTCGCCGCCCTCACCGGCGGGCCGACCTCGGCGGTCGGGATGTGGCTGGTGCTGATCCCGATCGAGGCGCTGATGGCGGGCACCCACCGGGCCGCCCTCTTGGCGGCCGGCATCGCGGCCCTCGGTGCCCTCACCATCGCGGCCCTCGATCCCGCCCCGGACGCGCTTCTCGGCTGGTCGGCCGCGCTGGCGATGCCGGTCTTCGCCATCACGGCGATCTGCCACGTCCTCACCCTCGCCCTGGAGTACCGCCGCCGGGAGGGGACCTGGAGCGACCGGCTGCAGGAGGCCTCGGCGCGCAACGCGCTCCTCCTCGACGCCGTCGACGACCTCGTGACCTGGCACGACCGCACCGGCGCGGTGCTGCAGGCCAATCGCGGGGCGATCCGCCTCGCCGGGACCGCCCCGCAGGCGCTGCTCGGCCGCGGGCTGCTGGCGCGCGTCCATGTTCCGGACCGCCCGGCCTTCCTGAAGGCGATCAGCGACGCGGGCAGCCTCGACGGCCCGGTGACGGTGCAGTTCCGCCTGCACGCGGACCTCCCCGCCGCCGGCGAGGCGGGCCGGGTGATCTGGGTGGAGATGCGCGCCCACCGGGTCCCGCCCGGACCCCGCGCCCGGGCCGCCCAGGCGGTCGCCGTGGTGGCGGTGACCCGCGACGTGTCCGAGCATCACCGCCACGCGGAGGAGCTGGAGCGCGCCCGCGCCGAGGCCGAGCGCGCCGACGCGGTCAAGAGCCGCTTCCTCGCCGTGGTCAGCCACGAGCTGCGCACGCCGCTCAACGCCATCATCGGCTTCTCCGAGATGCTCTCGGCGGAGGCCAACCTCGCCCTGCCGGTCGAGCGCCAGCGGGAATACGCGGCGATCATCCACGGTTCGGGCCGCCACCTGCTCGAAGTGGTCAACGCGCTCCTCGACCTCACCAAGATCCAGAGCGGCAGCTTCGACTTCGCGCCCGAGCCCTTCGATCCGCGCACCCTGGTGAATGGCTGCTGCGACCTGATGCAGCTGCGCGCCGACCAGGGCGGGGTCGCCCTGCTGCGCGACGTGCCGGCCGATCTCCCGGAGGTCACCGCCGACCCGCGCGCCTGCCGCCAGATGCTGATCAACCTCCTGTCGAACGCCGTAAAGTTCACGCCGCGGGGCGGGCGCATCACGGTGGCGGTGCGGACGGTCTACGACCGGCTCGAGATGTCCGTCACCGATACCGGCGTCGGCATCGCCGAGGCGGACCTGCCGCGGCTCGGGGATCCCTTCTTCCAGGCCGGCGAGCCGGCGGCCTATGCGCGCATGCACGAGGGGACCGGACTCGGCCTCTCGGTGGTGCGCGGCCTCGTCGGGCTGCATGGCGGCGAGATGCTGCTGGAGAGTTCGGTCGCCCGCGGTACCCGCGTCCTGGTGAGCCTGCCCCTCGATTGCCGCGGCGGGAGCCGCGGCGCCGGCCCGGTCCCGATCCGCACGGCGCCGCTCGCCGACCCGTCGGTCCCGCTCCTGCGCGCCGGCTGACCGCCCGACGCGGCCCGGCCGCAGGACGCTCTTGCCGCCCGGCCCCCGCCCGCCACATCGCTCCGGGACAGGCGCCTTGCTCAGCCGCGATCGGCCGGCCATGAGGGGCTGGCCATGAGGGCCTGGCCATGAGGAAGCGCCGCGCCGCCGGGACGCGCCGCGAGAAGGGGACCGCATGATCGAAGCGGCGATGATCTGGAACGAGCCCAACAACAAGTCGCACTGGGACCCGGAGGTCGATCCGGGCTGGCACCTCTTCGCCGAGACATTGGCCTGCGCGGCGCAGGCCCTGAAGCGCGAGGCGCCGTCCCTCCCGACGGTGCTGGGCGGCCTCTCTCCGATCGATCCGACCTTCGTGCAGTTCCTCGAGTCCAAGCGCGCCCTCGACCACGTCGACGTGGTGGCCGTGCACGGCTTCCCCCTCGACTGGAACCTCTGGCAGATCAACGAGTGGCCGCAGAAGATCGCCGAGATCCGGGCGGTCACGCCCAAGCCCGTCTGGGTGACGGAGGTCGGCGTCTCGACCTTCGGGGCCGATGAGGTGCAGGTCTTCGGGCTCGACCGGACGGCCGAGCTCCTGGTCGGCCGCACCCCGCGCATCCACTGGTACAGCCTCTACGACCTGCCGCAGGCCTGGGGCGCCACCACCCGCCACAAGGAGGCGGAAGGCTCCTCCTATTACCGCCACTTCGCTATGGGGCTCCTGCGCGAGGACGGCACCCCGAAGCCGGCGCTGGAGCATTTCGCCCGCCACACCCCGGCGATGGGCCTGTGCCAGTGGTTCCACTACGAGGATCACCGCCTCGACGAGGCGGTCGCCTGGATGCGCCGGCTCGGCGTGCGCTACCTGCGCACCGGCCTCTCCTGGGCGGATTCCTTCCGGCCGAACGCCCTCGACTGGTTCGACCGGCAGATGGAGGCCCTGGGCGACTTCGACGTGACGGTGACCTTCTGCTTCACGCCCGAGCACCGGGGCATCGCTCCCCACCACACCAGCCCGCCGCAGGTGAAGGAGGAATTCGCGGAGTTCTGCGCCGCGATGGTCCGGCGCTACGCCGGCCAGCTCCGCCCGAACCCGGAGACGCTGGTGATGCCGGCGCTCTCCGCATGAGCGGCGTGGTCACCGGGCCGCTGGCGCCGCCCTCGCCGGAGGCGGAGGCCTTCCTGGCCGCGCTCGCGCATCCGGCCCGCGGTCCGGTGGCGGCCGCCCACGTCGCCCTGGTGGTGGCGCATCCCGACGACGAGAGCGTGGGCTGCGGCGCGCAGCTGCCGCGGCTCTCCGGTCTCACGGTCATCCACGTCACCGACGGGGCGCCCCGGGACGGGCGCGACGCGGAGCGCCACGGCTTCCCCGATCCCGCCGCCTATGCCCGCGCGCGGGCGCGGGAGCTCGACGCGGCGCTCGGCCTCGTCGGCGTGCCGCCCGAGCGGCGCATCGCCCTCGGCCTCGCGGACCAGGGCGTCGCCGAGGCGATCGCGCCGCTCGCCCGCCGCCTCGCGGACCTGTTTCGGGAGCGCGGCCTCCGGGTGGTGCTCACCCACGCCTACGAGGGCGGCCATCCCGACCACGACGCCGTCGCGCTCGCCGTACAGGGCGCCAAGCGGCTGCTGGGCGGCGCGCTCGCGGTGATCGAGATGCCCTATTACCATCGCGGCCCGGAGGGGATGGAGGCGGGCGCCTTCCTGCCGGCGGACCCGCCGCGGCGGGCGATCGCGCTGCATCTCGACCCGGAGGATTGCGCCCTCAAGGCCGACCTCTTCGCGGCCCATGCCAGCCAGGCGCCGACGCTCGACCGGTTGCCGATCGCGCTGGAGCGCTTCCGCGAGGCGCCGGAGCACCGCTTCGACGCGCTGCCGAACGGGGGGCGTCTCCTCTACGAGGAGTGGCGGCTCGGCCTCGATGCGGAGCAGTTCCGCGACCTGATCCGGGCGGCGGACCGGGCCATCTCGGAATCGCCCCCATTCTAACCTAGCGTCACGCAACGTTCCGCGCTATCGCCAACTTCGCAAGCCGAATCGGAAATTTGCGATGAGCGAGACTGCCGACGTGGAGGCGGTGAAGTGTGCCTGCGAGAATTGCGTCTGCGTCGTCCCGCTCGCGACGTCCGTGCAGCACGAGGGGCGGGCCTATTGCTGCGACGCGTGCGCTACGAGCCATCCCGACCATGCCGGCTGCGGGCACGCGGGCTGCGGCTGCCATGGCTAGGGCCAAAACTCGATCAGCTTGACCTTGCGAGGGGCTGCTTTCGACCCGCTGCAGATCTCATCCGAGGCTGGTTCAAGGTAGCTGTCATCCCACGAGGATAGCCGGGTATGTCGAACGAAAATGCCTTGCGCGACCTGTTCAACCGCTGGGAGCGCGTGTGGCACGAAGGTGCCTTCGATCTCGTGGAGTTGTGCGTCGCGCCGGAGTATGTGCGGCACGACGAGATGGGTGACCGGACAGTCACCCGGGAGGCGTATGCGGCCGAACTCACCAAGCTGCGCGAGGCGCGTCCTGATGTCCGGATTGTTGTCTATGACCACAGCTTCGACGGTGATCGTGCGTGGTATCGCTTCACGATGCGCTGGACAGATCGGGACAGTGGCGAGGTTCGCAGCCGCGCAGGCTTGCAATCCTATCGCACTGAGGGCGGCAAGCTGGCCGAGACCTGGGTTATCATGCAGCCGATCGGTTCGGCGTGGAGCGATCCGGTTGCTCAAGCTACCTGGACGACGCCCACGCCGAAGTAGGCGCACCATCGGGGTCTGCTAACCACCCCCTACGATCCTTCGCACGGTCAAGCTGTCAGGTATTGACCCTAAGGGCGTGCTCTCGCAGGGCGTCGTCGCGGCTGCGAGAGGATACCACCGGTCATGAAAAACGACCGGTGGTATTAGCCCGCCATCGCCTCGCCCAGGGCCGCCTCCAGCTCTGCCGCGCGGTGAGCGGCGGTGTGGGCGCCGAGCACGCGGCGGCGGGCGGCCTCGGCGAGCGCCGCGCGCTCCGCCTCGGGCATCTGGGTCAGCGCCCGCAGCACCGCCTCCGGCCCCTCCGCCACCACGATCTCGCGGCCCGGCGTCAGGACCGCGTCGAGCCCCGGCCAGTCGTCGGAGATGATCGGCGTGCCGCAGGCGGCGGCCTCGAACAGGCGCACGCTCGGGCTATGGCCGGCCGCCCGCATGTCGGCCCGAGTCACGTTGAGGGTCCAGCGGCTCAGGCCGTAGAAGGCCGCGTGGTCGGCCGGGCCGACATGGTCGCGGCGCTCCACGTTGTCCGGCCAGGCGATGGTGTCGGGATATTGCGGGCCGGCCACCATGAAGCGCAGCTGCGGCGCCCGCCGGGCTGGCTCGATGAGCAGCCGCTCCAGGGTCGGCTGCCGGTCCGGGCTGTAGGTGCCGAGATAGGTGAGGTCGTAGGCGGGCACCGCCCCCGTCGGCCCGTACAGGGCCGGATCGACCGAGCAGTACAGCGCGCGGGCGCGCGGCGCGCCGAAGTCCCGCTCCAGGCGCGCGAGCACCGGCCCGCCCGTGAAGGAGAGGTAGAGGTCGTAGGCGGCGATGAGATCGGGCGTCAGGTACTCGTGGTCGCCCCGCGCCAGCTTGGCGAGGGTCACGGGCGTGTCGATGTCGTAGAAGCCTGCGACGCCCCCGCCCTCGCGCATGGCCGCGATCGCCCACTCCCCGACCGCGACGCCCTCCGGCACGTAGGAGCCGACGATCGCCGCGTCCGCCCGCAGCAACAGGGGCCGCAGATCCCGCAGGGCGGCGAGGTCGCGATAGAGGACGAGGTCGCAATAGGCGGGGTCGGCGAGGTCGCGGTGGGCCGCGTACCAGGGCACGTCCCGCTCCAGGAAGGAGATGCGGTGGCCGCGCGCCGCCAGCGCCTTCAGCAGCGCCCTGTAGGTCGTGGCGTGGCCGTTGCCCCAGGAGGAGGACAGGCTGAGGCCCAGGACCACGATGTCGAGGGGGCGGGTCACGGATGGCGCCCCCCGGGCCTCTCGGCGAGCGCCGCCCGCAGGATGGCGTCGACCTGGGCGCCGCGGCGGGAATAGGTGTGCTCGGCGAGGATCCGGCGGCGGGCCGCCGCCCCGATCGCGGCGGCGCGAGCGGGATCGAGCGCGGCGAGGTGGTCCGCCACGTCGGCGCCGTCGCGGGCGACCAGCACCTCCTCGTCCGGCGTCAGGAACATCTCGAGCCCGGTCCAGGCATCGGTGATCAGGCAGGCGCCCGCGCCCGCCGCCTCGAACACGCGGGTGGCCGGCGACCAGCCCGTCGCCGCCATCGAGTCGCGGGCGATGTTGAGCACCGCGCGCGGGGTCACGTTGAAGGCGTTGTGGTCGCGGGTGGAGACGTGGCCGAGATGGCGCACGTTGCCGGGCAGCCCGCGCTGGTCCCAGCCATTGCCGCCGATCAGGAAGGCGCGGTCCGGGAGGCGCGCGGCGGGCTTGAGGAAGAACTCCTCCACGCGCGCCTCGCGGTCGGGGAGGCGGTTCCCCAGGAAGGAGAGGTCGGCCGCGAAGCGCGGATCCGGCGGCACCGGGTGGTGGGTGTCCGGATCGAGGGCGTTGTAGACCGGGATGCAGCGCCGGGCGCCGAACCCCTCGTAGGCCTCGATCACCGGAGGACCGCCCCCGTAGGTGAGGACGAGGTCGAGGGCAGGCAGCGCCCGCCGCAGCGGATGGTCGGGCGCGGCGGCGATCTCCGCGAGGGTCGCGGGGGCGTCCACGTCCCAGAACAGGCGCAGCGCGTCGGGGCGCGCCGCGGCCACGAGGCCTTCGAGCAGGAGGTCGTCGAACACGCCGACGCCGGAGGCCTTCACCACCACGTCCGCCCGCGCCGCCTCGGCGATCACCTCGCGCGCCGCCGCCTCGGTCGCTGGGTAGACGGTGACGGCGCACCAGTCCGGCGGGTCCATGTCCCGGTGGCTCTGCCGGTCGAAAGCGTCGGGCTCGTAGAAGGTCGTGCGCCAGCCCCGCCCCGCGAGGTCGCGGATGAGGCCCCGGTAGTAGGTGGCGGCGCCGTTCCAGTAGGAGGAGAGGAGGCTGGAGCCGTAGAAGGCGATGGTGCTCATCGGGGAACCCCGCGGACGAGGGGAAGGGCGGGGCGGCGGGCGGACCCAACCCTCCCCCCTCTGCGGGGGAGGGTGCCCCACGGAGTGGGGCGGGAGAGGGGAACCACGCCTCCGGAGAAGCCTGAACCGTCCTGACAGGCGCTCCCTGGAGAATTGTCGCGCCGGCCCCTCTCGGCGGGACTGCGTCCCGCTGCGCCTGCTCCGCAGGCCACCCTCCCCCGCAGAGGGGGGAGGGTCCCGCGCGCGCCGTCCCGAATATCCGTCGCCGCCATCACCCCGCCCCCCGCAGCCGCGCGACCACCGCGAGCAGTTCCTCCGCCCTGTGGGCGCAGGTGTGGCGCGCCCGGATCGTCGCGAGGCCGTGCGCCGCGAGCTCCGCCCGCAAGGCGGGATCCTCCCGCAGCGCCCGCAGGTGGCGCGTCATCGCGGCGCCGTCCTCGGCGAGGAGGAAGTCGCGGCCGGGGGTGAACAGGCCCTCGCTGTCGCGCCAGGGCGCGCTGACGAGGGGGATGCCGCAGGCCAGAGCCTCGAAGACCCGGATCGTCGGGATGCCCGGCAGGGTCTCGACGTAGAAGCGCCGGGGCACGTGCACGGTGGCGAGGTGCTGGGCGAAGACCTCGGGGGCGCGCGCGTTCGGCAGCCAGCCGCGGTAGCGGGCGCCGTGGCGGGCCAGGGCCGCGCGGGCCTCCTCCGGGTAGCGCACGCCCCAGATGTCGAGGGACAGGTCCGCCTCACGCGCCGGGCGGAACAGGAAGGTCTCCAGTTCCGCGCTGCGCTCGCCGTCGCCCCAATTGCCGATCCAGACCAGGCCCTCGCGAAGGGTCTCCGCCTCCGGTGGGCGGAACAACTGCGTGTCGGCGGCCTCGTGCCAGACGAAGACGCGCTCGCCCCAGCCCCAATCCCGGTAGACGGCGGCGAGCGTCTCTCCGAAGGCCAGCACCCCGTCGTAGCCGGAGAGGTCGAAGGCCCGCATGGCGGCGGGATCGCTCACCGCCCGGTGATGGGTGTCGTGGAACAGGAGCGTGAACCGCCCGCCCGCCTTGCGCAGCGCGCCGATGCGCGCCACCAGGGCGGGCTCGTTCCACTCGTGGACCAGAACGAGATCCGCCCCGTCCAGGGCCTCCTGCGGGTCGAAGCCGGGCGGGTCGATGCGCGAGGTGAGGTCCGGATAGGGCGCCAGGGAGGCCTCCACGCCCGCCTCGCCGTGGTCGGCCCGCAGGTTCGCGAGGCTCCAGGCCCCCTCCGGCTCGTGAACGGTGACCGCGTGGTCCCGGGCGATCAGCGCGCGCAGCACGCCGCGCAGAAAATGGGCGTTGCCGTGATTCCAGCAGGAGCGCAGCGAGTGGGTGAAGACCGTGATCCTCACCCGGGCGCTCCGGCGCGCCGGGGCAACTCGCCGAGCACGGCCGCGTAGGCCGCGCGCACGCCCGCTCCCATCGCGTCCAGCGAGAGGCGGTCGGCGCGCGCCTTCGCCTCCGCGCCGAGCCGCGCGCGGATCCCGGGATCCCCCGCCACCATCTCGATCGCCGCCGCGAAGCCGGCATCGTCCTCCGGATCGATGAAGATGGCGGCCTCGTCCCAGAGCTCGCGGAAGGTCGGGATGTCGGAGAGGACCAGGGCGCAGCCCGCGGCCGCCGCCTCCAGCACGCCGAGGCCGAAGGGCTCGTAGCGGGCCGCCGAGACGTAGATCGGGGCGCCCGACAGCCAGCGCGCCACGTCGAGATCGCTGAGCCGGCCGAGGCAGCGCAGGTGCCGGGGCGTGGCGCGGGCGGCGTTCGGCCCGTCGAGGGGACCCGCCGCCAGGAAGGGCCGGGGCGCGAGCCGCGCGGCGACCCGGTCGAGGGTGGCGGCGCCCTTGCCCTCGTCCCAGAGGCGCCCGGCCGTGAACACGAAGGGCGAGGCGGCGGCGCCGGAGGGCGTGCGGTGACCCCTCTCGGCCGGGCTGCGCCGGCCGTTCGGCACCACCCAGGGCATCGCGGGCAGGGCGTAGGTGGCGGCGGTCGCCGCCGCGAAGGCGCGGGTGGGCGCCAGCACCGCGGCGGCGCGCCGGTAGCCCGCCCCCGCCAGCGCCGCCCGCCACGCGAGGTCCGGCGGCAGCGGGCCGGACCGGTTCGCCGCCCACCACGTGGCCACGCAGGAATGCGCCACCGCCACGATCGGCGCCGGGAAGGGGGCGATGCCGGCGAGCGCCGGGCTGTTCAGGTGGACGAGGTCGGCCCCCGCCCGCTCGGCCTCGCGGGCGACGCGCCAGGCGGCGGTCTCGACCTCGCCGCGGGTGAGCGCCGTCCAATCCAGGGGCACGTCGATGACCCGCAGGTCGAGGCCCCGGATGGTGCGGGCGGCGCGGAGCTGGTCGAGGGAGGGTTCGGGCCCGAGCACCGCCAGGGTGACGCCGAAGCCCTGGCGGTCGAGATCGAGGCAGAGGTCGAGGGCGTATTGCCAGACCCCGCCCACCGCGTCCGCGGTCATGAACAGGGTGCGGGACGGAGCGCGCGGGCGCGCGGCGGTCAGGCCGGGCAGCATGCGGATTCCAGTTCGGTCAGGGGCGCCGGCCGCTCCTCCTGGATGTCGCTGAAGCGGTCGAACTGCCCGAGATAATGGGCGTGGGCCCGCTCCCAGGCCTGCCCATCGGGCGCGCCGAACAGCCGCCGGTAATCGGGCGAGGAGGGGTAGGGGTAGAGCGGCACCGGATCGTTGGCCCAGACCCCGGCCGCGCGCAGCCGGTCGCGCCAGGCGGCCACGAGGTCGGGATCGTCGCCGGCCACCTTGATCAGGTTCGCCTGCACGAAGGGCACCGAGCGCCGGGCGTGGATCAGCCGCTCGGCGAGGTCGTCCGTCGAGGCGCGGCACTTCTTGTCGAGGAGGGCGCGGCCCTCCTCCGTCAGGCTCTCGACGCCCGCCTCGATCGAGACGCAGCCCGCCGCCCCGAGGAGGTCGAGCATGTCGGGCTTCCACAGGTCGATCCGGGTCTGCACGCCGAAGGACACGCGCCGGGAGACGAGGGCCTCAAGGAGCGGCTTCTGGGGCAGGAAGATCTCGTCGATGAAGTAGAGGTAGGTCGCGCCCTGCGCGATCAGCCGGTCGACCTCGTCGAGGACGATCCCGAGGTCCCGCCGCCGGTAGCCGTCGCGGAAATCGAGCTTCGCGCAGAAGGTGCAGGTGTAGGGGCAGCCCCGCGAGGCCTCGACCTCGGCGCCCGGCCCGTCGGGGGCGCGGTCGAAGCGGTGGTGGTGGTGATGGTGGCGGGCGATCCAGGCGTCGGGCCAGGCGATCGCCGGCAGGTCGGTGAAGCGCGTCGCGGCCGGTCCTCCGGTCACCACGGCCGCGCCGCCCTCGCGATAGGCCACGGACGGCACCCGGGCCGGCTCCGCGAGGCCGCCCGCGGCCAAAGCCGCCACCACCTCCTCGCACTCGCCCCGCACCACGATGTCGCAGCCGAGCTTGGCGAGCGTCGTCTCGGGCGTGACCGAGCCGTGCGGACCGACCGCGACGGTGCGCCCGCCGCGATCCCCCAGCGCGTCCAGGAAGGCGCGCGGCACCCGCAGCTCCGGCTGGGCGCAGCGCCAGAACAGGTAGGTCGGCGCGGTCGTCACCACGGTCATGGCCGGGCCGAAGGCCGCGACCTGATCGGCGAGCGCGTCGAGGGTCAGCCCGTCGAGCGCGCCGTCGAGCATCAGCACCTCGTGGCCCGCCGCCTCCGCCAGCACCTTGCAGGCGCCGAGTTCGATCGGAAGGTGGGGCTCGCGGCACCCGAAATAGATGCTCTGGGCGAAGCTCCAGGTCGGGTTGACGAGGGCGATTCTCACCGATGCGGGATCCTGACGCCTGCTGTTGACGGAGACCAGGGAACTGGCGGAGCGGCGGTCGGCGACAAGGCTTGTGCCCCGATGCTGGTTAAGCGCTCGATACCGCCGCCTGCGCCCGACGGGGGGAGAGACCTGCAGGCAGCGCAAGGCCGCGGGCCTGCGCGAGCCATCCCGCGAGGTCGGCGAGCCCCTGGCGCCAGGGGATCGGCGGCGCGAGGCCGAGATCCGCCGTCACCCGGCGCGTGTCCGAGACGTAGTAGCGCTGGTCGCCGGCCCGCCAGGGATGGAACGTGAGGTCGAGGGGGCGCTCCACGAGCGTCTCGATGGCCTCGAGTACCTGCCGCAGGCTGACGGCGTTGGCCGGCCCGCCGCCGAGATTGTAGGCCCGCCCGCCGACCGCGCCGATCCGCGCCAGCGCCGCCCGGTAGGCCGCGACCGCGTCCGCCACGTGGAGGATGTCCCGCACCTGGTGGCCGTCGCCGTAGATCGCGATCGGCCGCTCCTCCAGGGCGCGGATCAGGAAGTGGGCCACCCAGCCCTGGTCCTCGGTGCCCATCTGGCGCGGGCCGTAGATGCAGCTCATGCGCATCACGCAGGTCGGCACGCCGAAGCTGCGGGCGTAGTCGAGGACGTATTGCTCGGCGCCCCCCTTCGAGCAGCCGTAGGGCGTGTGGAAGTCGAGGGGGCGGGCCTCGGCGATGCCGTGGCGCCGGTGGTCCTCGTCCGTCGGCCGGTAGCCCTCCTCCTCGCGGCGCAGGGCGAGGTCGCCGAGGTCGCCGTAGACCTTGTTCGTCGAGGCGAAGATCAGCGGGGCCGGGTCGGGGCGCCGCCGCAGGGCCTCGAGCAGCGTGAGTGTGCCGCCGAGATTGACCGTGAAGTCGGTCACCGGCTCCGCGAGGCTCGTGGTCACGGCGACCTGCGCGGCGAAGTGGAACACCGCGCCCGCCTCCGCGGCGGCGGCCGAGAGCGCGCCGGCGTCGCGCATGTCCGCCACCACGGCCGAGATCCGCCGCGGGTGCCGGCGCTTGAGCCAGTCGAGATTGGCCTCGACGCCGGGCCGCACCAGCGCGTCGTAGATCAGCACCGGCCGTCCCTCGGCCGCCAGCGCGTCCGCCAGGTTGGCGCCGATGAAGCCGGCCCCGCCGGTGATCAGGATCGGGCGCTGGCCCGTCACCGCCCTCATGCGACGAGCCCGTGCCGCTCGAGTTCGCGGCGGGCCTCTGCGACGCGGTCGCGGGCATCCGCCTGCGCGGCCACCCAGTCGGCGAGCTCCGCCAGCCCCTCCGTGAAGTCCCGCCGCGGGGCGAAGCCGAGTTCCGCCCGCGCCTTGCCGATGTCGGGGATGCAGTGGCGGATGTCGCCCGCCCGCATCTTGCCGGCGATCTCCGGCGCGAGGTCGGTGCGGCCCATGGCGCGGGCGAGGAAGCCCGCCACCTCTCTCACCGAGCGGTACTCCCCCGAGCCGATATTGTAGACCTGCCCCGCCGCCTCGGGCCGGTCGAGGGCGAGGAGGAAGGCCTGCGCCACGTCGTCCACGTGGACGAAGTCGCGCAGCTGGCGCCCGTCCTCGAAGATCACCGGGGCTGCGCCGTTGTGGATCCGGGAGGCGAAGATCGCGAGCACGCCCGTGTAGGGGTTCGACAGGGCCTGGCCCGGCCCGTAGGCGTTCCACAGCCGGAGCGCCACGCCCTCCATGCCGTAGGCGGGGCTCAGCATCAGGGTCAGGCGCTCCTGGGCGTATTTCGACAGGGCGTAGACCGAGGCGAGCGCCGGGCGCTTCCATTCCGGGGTCGGCACCGGCACGAGGGGGCGGCCGGCCGCGTCGAGGGGATCCCAGGGCGCGTCGGGACCCGAGCGCGGCATCCGGATCACGTCCTCCACGAGGGTGCCGTCCGCGTCCCGGTAGAGCCCCTCGCCGTAGATGCTCATGGAGGAGGCGACCACCACCCGGTCCACCGGCCGCTCGATCAGAGCCTGGTACAGGACGGCCGTCCCGAGGTCGTTGACCGAGACGTAGCGGTCGACCGCGTACATGCTCTGGCCGACGCCGACCTCGGCCGCGAGGTGGATCACCTTGTCGACCCCGATCAGCACCTGGGCGACCGCCGCCTTGTCGCGCACGTCGCCGCGCCGCAGATCGACCTCCTCCGGCAGGTCGTCGGGCCGCGCGAGCCCGCCATGCACCTGATCGATCAGGCTGTCGAGGACCCGCACCCGGTCGCCGCGCGCCACGAGCGCCCGGGCGACGGCCCGGCCGATGAACCCGGCACCGCCGGTGATCAGGATGGTCTGCGGCACGCACGAGTCCTTCCGCTGCCGACCCCGCGAGGGGATCGAGGTACATACATCCCACCTGTATGTAAGTTCCTTGCTGGCCGCGGACAGAGCGCCTTGTCCCCAAAAATTCACCCGCCGCCGGGTGCTTGGCCCCGGCCCGCGGGCGCCGCGGACCGCCCGGCGGCGATGCAGCGGAACAACAGAGCCGCGCGGATCGACGTGCGGCGCTCCTCAGGGCCGCTCCGCAATCGTTGCGGACGTAGCCTTGACTGCAAGAACAGCTAAGTAGCGAGGTCAACACGGGCCGGAGGCGGTTCCGCCGGCCAGAGGGAGTCTTCGATGACCGGTCCCGGTTACGGAAAAGCCATGGTCGCGGCGGGTCTCGCGGCCTTCGTCTTCACGGCCGGCGCGGCGCGGGCCGCGCAGTGCGGCAACGGTCCGGGCGGGTTCGAGGCCTGGAAACGGGAATTCGCCGAGGAGGCGCGGGGCCGCGCGAGCGCGGCGAGCCTCCAGGCCCTGATGGGCACCTCCTATTCGGGGGCGACGATCGCGGCGGATCGCGGCCAGCGCAGCTTCCACCTCTCGCTCGACCAGTTCCTGGCCAAGCGCGGCGGACCGGCGATCGTGTCGCGGGGCCGGGCCATGAAGGCGCAGAACGCCGCCCTGTTCGCCTCGATCGAGCAGCGCTACGGCGTGCCGCCGGGCCCGCTCCTGGCGATTTGGGGCATGGAGACGGGCTTCGGCGCGGTGCGGGGGAACGTCAACACGCTCTCGGCGGTGGCGACCCTGGCGTATGATTGCCGCCGCTCGGCCTACTTCACCGACCAGCTCTACGCCGCCCTGACGCTGATCGACCGGGGCGTGATGTCGGCGAGCACCCGCGGCGCGGCGCACGGCGAGGTCGGGCACACGCAGTTCCTGCCGAAGAACGTGCTGAACTACGGCACCGGCGGCAGCCTCGACAATTCCGCCAACGCCCTGAACTCCACCGCGAACTTCCTGCGCGCCCATGGCTGGCAGCGCGGCGCCGGCTACCAGCCCGGCGAGCCGAACTTCGCGGCGATCCAGGGCTGGAACGCCGCCTCGGTCTACCAGCGGGCGATCGCGCTGATCGGCAAGCGGATCGACGGGGGCGAGTGAGGGCGGAGCGCCCCGCTCACGCCCCGCCGCCGGTCCCGGCCCGGTCCGACAGGCCGATCCGGCGCTCGGCGCTGGTCGGCGGGGCGTCCTGGCCGCGCCCGGCCACCACGACGAGGCGTTGCACCTCGCCGCGCAGGAAGGCCTGCAGGAAGCGATCGTAGTTGCGGAACGACACGCAGCCGTTCGACGCGCCCGTCGGTCCCAGCATGAAGGTGTGGGCGAGGAGCCCGACCCGGCCGTAGACGGCTCCGTTGCCGCCAACCGGCGTCAGGCGGATCGCCCGCACGCCGTGGAACAGCGTCTCGCGCTCGGTGAGGTCGTAGGTGCCGGGCGGCGTCGCCCCGCGCATCGGGACGTGGACGAATCGCGGGTCGTCCAGCTTGTCGCCCAGGCCCGAATGGGCCTCCAGCCGCTCGCCGTTCGGCAGCGTCACGGTCCGGGCGCTGATGTCGTAGACGGCCGTCGCCCGGGCAACGTCCGGCCCCGGCATGGGGACGATCAGGCGCCGGGTCGGCGGCGGGGCGGGGGTCGTCTCCAGGGCCGCGTAGGCGAGGCCCGGGCCCGCGGAGGGCGAGGCCGGGAGGCCGAACAGCTTCTCGAAGAAGTTGCGGTTGTCCTCGGCGGGCGCCGCCGGAGCCTGCGCCACGCGGGCGGCGCGGCGGCCCGGCCGGTCCGCGAGGCGGGGTGCGCGGGGCCGCAGCAGGTCCGGCGGGCGCGGCACCGGCAGCGGCACCGCCTCGGGGAGCCTGGGAGCGTCCGCCGCCGGCGGCGCATTCTCCGCCTGGGCGCCCTCGGCCGGGGCGGCGTCGGGATCGGTGGGCGGGGCGAGCGCCGCCCGCAGCAGCGGGTCGAGGAAAGCCGTCTGCCAGGCGGGGAGGGGCGCGCCGGCGAGGAGCGGGAGGTCCGGCGTCTCCGTCGAAGGCGGGGCGGTGTCGGCCGTCCGCGCCGGCTCGATCGGGTCCGGCCCGGCCGGGTCCAGGACCTCCGGCGCGGCCGCGACGATCGCGGCCGGAGGCGGCGCTTCCTCGTGCGGGCGGGTCGCCGGGACCGCGAGGCTCGCGGCGGCGACGATCGCGGCCGCCAGGGCCGCGGCGCGGCGGCCCGGCGCCGCCACGCGGGCAGAGGACGGGCCTTCGAGAACCATCTGCACGCCGCCCACCGGATCACCTCCCCGCCCGCTGCGAACAGTCGCCGCCTTCCTTGCGTGGCAGTAGAGAACCGTCGAGCCTCGGCTTTTCTGGGGCGAGACTGTGGTCGATCGGAGGTAGGATGTCGGGGATTTGCCTCCGTTGAGCGTATTGCGCGCTGAGGGCGTCGTCATGTGCTGAGTGATTGCTGGATTAAGCTTGGCCGTAAGCGGAAATGGATGGGGTGAGCCTATGCTCAAGCTTGCCGGAGGACGGCCGCACCCGACTCAGTGGCGGCCGGTGGGCGATGGCGCCGCCCCGTCCGTCGCCGGGGAGGTCGGGTCCGGGGAGGCCCCGCCAGGACGGTCCCGCAGCGGCCGGGCGAGTTCGAGGCAGGCCGGCAGGGTGTCGAGGGCGATCCGGCCGATCGCGTAGCCGTGCAGGAAGGCCAGCGCGTGCAGGAGGCCGCTCTGCGTGTAGGGCTTGGCGATGACCCCGCAGGCGCCGCAGAGGTCGGGCGGCAGGTTCTGGCGGTTGGCGGTCATGAACACCACCAGGGTGCCGAGCTCCTCGGCGAGGCGGCGCCCGACCGCGAGGCCGGTGGGACCGTCGAGGAGCTGCAGGTCCACCAGCGCCACGTCCGGCCGCACGCGCTCCGCCAGGGCGATGGCGTCGGCGCCCCGCAGGGCGTGCCCGGCGATGCGGAACCCCGCCTCCTGGGCGAGATCCTCCACGTCGAGCGCCACCACCACCTCGTCCTCCACGATCAGCAGCGTCGGATCAGCCGCGCCCATCGCGGCCCTCCCCGTCGAGCGGAAACGTGACCCGGACGAGGGCGTGGGCGTCGCCGAGGCACCAGTCGATCGCCGCGTCGAGCTGGCGGGCGAGCACCTGGACCAGGAGGCCTCCGGTGGCGTGCAGGGTCTCCTCCTCCGTCGTCGAGTAGCCGTCGTCGGTGATCGCGAAGCAGAAGCGCCCCTCGCGCCGCCGGACCGTGATGCGCAGGCGCCCGCGCCGCCCCCGATAGCCCTGCGCGATCGCGCCCGCGATCAGCTCGTTGAGCACCAGCGCGATCGGCGCCGCCTTCCCGGCCGGGATCAGGACGGGCTCGGTATCGAGTTCGAGGCGCAGGTCGCGCCGGCGGGCGCGGAACAGCACCTCCTGGGCGAGGTCCCGGGCGAAGACGGCGGCGTCGAAGCGCCCGACCTCGTCGGCGTTGAACAATCCCCGGTGGACGGTGCCGAGCGCCTGGAGCCGGTCGAGGATCGCCCCGAGGGCGGCCCGCGCCTCCGGGTGGTCGCGCCGCCGCATCTCGATGCTCACGAGCGAGAGCATCAGCTGGAGGTTGTTCTTCACCCGGTGGTCGAGTTCGGTCACCAGGGTGGACTTGGCGGAGAGGCTCTCCACGAGGTCGTGTGTGCGAGCGGCGACCTCGCCTTCGAGGCTGGCGCGGGCCTCGACGAGGTCGGCGTGGGACGCGCGCAGGCGCCGCTCCCGCTCCTTGGTGTCGCTGACGTCGCGCTGGGCGCCGAGATGGTAGCGCAGGTGCCCGTCCGGCCCCTCCACGGGGGAGACCAGGAGCCCGTTCCAGAAGGGCCGGCCGTCGCGCCGGTAATTGAGGATCTCGACGTAGGTGGTCTCCTGCCGGGCGATGCCCTCCCGCAGGACGGCCAGTTCGGCCGGGTCGGTCTGCGGACCCTGCAGGAAGCGGCAGTTTCGGCCGATCACCGCCTCGGGCGGGTAACCGGTCATGTCGAGGAAGGCCCGGTTCGCGAAGACGATCGGGTTGTCGGGCGCCCGCGCATCCGTCACCACCATCGCGGTGCGGGCACCCGCCAGGGCCGTCGCGGCGGCCGCGGCCGCTTCGTCGGTCTCGCCCGGACCGGCGGGGCCGCGCGCCTGCCGCGCCTCGCGCGGCCGATCCGTTTCGGCCCCCGTCATCCCGTGTCGATCCTCCACGGCCGGCGCCGCCCGGCCGGTCCGCCAAGGAAAGCAGTCCCGATTGGCGAAGTTCCGCCGGCCCGCGTCGATCATCCGCTAGGGTAGGGGGCCGCCTGTGCACGCTGGCACGGTCGATTCGACCTCGACTGACCAAGCTTTAACATTTTACAAAGAACGATTGCCAAGCGCGCGGGTTGGGTGGCGAGAGCCGGCCGTGCGACGACGGTATGCTCGCCGGCCAGGCGCGCTACATCAGGCGCATCGAATCCCGGGAGGTCTCCATCCCCGACGCCGCTGCCACGACCGAGACCCCGCACGTGACGCGGGAACGGCCCGAAGGAACGCCCTTCCTGCTGAAGGACGCCCGCCGTCTCGCCGCCCTGCGCAGCTACGCGATCCTCGACACGCCCCGCGAGGCGGAGTTCGACGACATCGCCGAGACGGCGGCCAAGGCCTGCGGCACGCCGATGGCCCACATCAACTTCATCGACGGCGAGCGGCAATGGGTGAAGGCCGCGGTGGGGCACGACACCCGGGAATTCCCCGTCGATATCGGCTTCTGCGCCGAGGTGCTGCGGGCGCCCGACGTCGTCGAGCTCAACCACCTCGACCGCGACCCGGCCTGGGCGGAGGATCCGCTGGTGGCGCGCGAGCCCCGGCTGCGCTTCTACGCGGGGGTGCCCCTGGTCACGCCTGAGGGCCACGCCATCGGCACGCTCTGCGTCCTCGACCGCGAGCCGCGGGAATTGACCGAGCCGCAGCGCTTCATCCTGCGGGCGCTCGCCCGCACGGTGATGGCGCAGCTCGGCCTGCGGCGCACGGAGGCGGCCCTGCGGGTGAGCGAGGAGCGCTACCGCTCGCTCCTGAACTCCATCGATGCCGGCTTCTGCCTGATCGAGGTGCTGTTCGGCGCTGAGGGGAGGGCGGAGGATTTCCGCTTTCTCGAGGTCAACCCGGCCTTCACCGGACAGACCGGGCTGACGGACGCGGTCGGCCGGCGCATGCGGGACCTCGTGCCGGACAACGAGCCCTACTGGTCCGAGACCTTCGGGGCGGTGGCGCGCACGGGCCGCCCGGTGCGCGTCGAGCACGCCGCGGCGGCCCTCGGGCGCTGGTACGACGTCTGCGCCTATCGGATCGACCACCCGGACCTCGCCCGCGTCGCCGTCCTGTTCACCGACATCACGCCGCGGCGCGAGAACGAGCGGGCGATGCGCGACCGCGAGGCGGAATTGCGCCTCGTCGCCGACGCGATGCCGGTGCTGATCGCGGTGATCGATTCGGGCTTCACCTACCAGTTCGTGAACGCCGCCTACGAGACGTGGTTCGGCCACGCCTCCGACGACGTGGTCGGGCGGACGATGTCCGAGATCATCGGGCCCGACGAATTCGCGGTCCGCCGTCCCTTCGTGGAGCGGGCGCTGGCCGGTGAGGAGGTGCGGCTCGAGCGCACCTGGCCCTGGCCGGACGGGCGCGAGCGCATCGCGGACATCCGTTACCTGCCGCGGCGGCGGCCCGACGGCAGCGTGGACGGCGCCTACGTGTTCGTCCACGACGTCACCGACCGCAAGCGGGTCGAGGAGCTGCTGCAGGCGCGCACGCAATCCCTGGAGGCGCAGATCGCCGCCCAGGCCCGCGACCGCGACCGGATCTGGACCCTGTCGCCGGTGCTCAAGGTCGTGGCGACGGAGGACGGCATCGTCCATTCGGTGAATCCGTCCTGGGAGCGGATCCTCGGCTGGCCCGAGGCCGAATGCGTCGGCCGCCCCCTGGTCGCGTTCGTGGCCGCGGGCGAGCGGGCCGCCATGGCGGGGGCGATCGCCCGCCGCCTCGCCGGCGAGGAGGACGACGACGTCGAGATCGCCTTCCTGACGCGGGAGGGCGAGGCGCGCCGGATCCTCTGGACCCTGGTGCCGGAGGACGGGACCCTCTACGGCTTCGGCCGCGACGTCTCCGAGCAGCGCCGGGCCGAGGAGGCTCTGCGCCAGTCGCAGAAGCTGGAGGCGGTGGGCCAGCTCACCGGCGGGGTGGCGCACGACTTCAACAACCTGCTCACCATCATCCGCTCCTCCGTCGACTTCCTGCGCCGGCCCGACCTGCCGGAGGAGCGGCGGCGTCGCTACCTCGACGCGGTCTCGGACACGGTGGACCGGGCGGCCAAACTCACCGGCCAACTCCTCGCCTTCGCCCGGCGCCAAGCCCTCAAGCTGGAGGTGGTGGATGTCGGGGCGCGGCTGCGCAGCGTCGGCGAGATGCTCGACGCCGTCACGGGCGCGCGGATCCGCGTCGTCACGCAGGTCCCGGACCAGCCCTGCTTCGTGCGCACCGACCAGAGCCAGTTCGAGACGGCGCTGGTCAACATGGCGGTGAACGCCCGCGACGCGATGGGCGGCGAGGGCACGCTGACGCTCCGGATCGAGTGCGACCGCGCGCTCCCGGCGATCCGCGGCCACGCGGGCGCTCCGGGACCCTTCGCGGCGGTCTCGCTCAGCGACACCGGCGCGGGCATCCCGCCCGACGTGCTCGGCCGGATCTTCGAGCCCTTCTTCACCACCAAGGATGTCGGCAAGGGAACCGGCCTCGGTCTCAGCCAGGTCTTCGGCTTCGCCAAGCAGTCGGGCGGGGACATCGCGGTCGAGAGCGCGCCGGGCCGGGGCACCACCTTCACCCTCTACCTGCCGCAGGTCGAGGTGCCGGGCGGCGCGCTCGGGTCGGACCCGGACCCGCGCGTCCTCGCCCCCTCCGGGGCCGGCCGGCGCGTGCTCGTGGTGGAGGACAACGTCGAGGTCGGCCGCTTCGCCTGCCAGATCCTCCAGGATCTCGGCTTCGAGACCGCCTGGGCCTGCAACGCCGAGGAGGCGCTCGACCGGCTCGGCGGGGACGGGGCGGGGTTCGACGCGGTCTTCTCCGACGTGGTCATGCCCGGGATGGGCGGGATCGCGCTCGCCCGCGAATTGCGCCGCCGCCTGCCCGCCCTGCCGGTGGTGCTGGCCTCCGGCTACAGCCACGTGCTGGCGCAGGAGGGCGCGCACGGCTTCGACCTGCTGCACAAGCCCTATTCCGGCGAGGATCTCGGCCGTCTCCTCGACCGCGCCACCGCCCGTGCAGGGCATGGCCGGCAGGCGGGCTGAGCCGCCACGGTTTCGCCCCGCGGGCGCGTCACCACCGGCGGCTCCGACACGGCGCCGCCCGCGCGGGGCGCGCCCGCCAGCCTGGGACCGCCGCTTGCTCACCCGTCTCCTCCTGCGCCTCCTCCTCGTCGCCCTCGCGGCCGGCCCCGCCCGCGCCGGAGAGACCCCGGCCGGGCCGGTCCTCCAGACCCTCGACCCCGCCAACACGCGCTACGCGCCCCTCGACCGGATCGATGCCGGGAACGTGTCCCGGCTGCGGGCGGCCTGGACCTTCTCGACGGGCGTGCTGCGCGGTCACGAGGGTGCTCCCCTCGTCGTCGGCCACCTGATGATCGTGCACACGCCGTTCCCGAACGTGGTCTACGCCCTCGACCTTGACCGCGACGGCCGCATCGCCTGGCGCTACGCCCCGCGCCAGCAGGCGAACGTGATCCCGGTGATGTGCTGCGACACGGTCTGGCGCGGCCCGGCCTACGCCAACGGCAAGCTCTTCCTGCAGATCGCGGACACGACGGTCATCGCCCTCGACCTGGAGACCGGCCGCGAACTCTGGTCGGTGCGCAATGGCGACCCGGCCCGCGGCGAGACCAACACCGCCACGGTGCTGCCCGTGAAGGACACGCTCATCGTCGGCCTCTCGGGCGGCGAGTACGGGGCGCGCTGCCACGTGACCGCCTACGACCAGGCGACGGGCCGGCGCCTGTGGCGCGCCTACGCCACGGGACCGGACGCCGAGGTTCTCGTCGATCCCGAGCGGACCACGGAACTCGGCCGGCCGGTCGGGCGGGATTCCTCGCTGGCCGGCTGGGACGGGGACCAGTGGCGGATCGGCGGCGGCTGCGCCTGGGGCTGGTTCTCCTTCGATCCGGAGCTGAACCTCGTCTATTACGGGACCGGCAACCCGGCGACCTGGAACCCGTCGCAGCGCCCCGGGGACAATCGCTGGACCAACGCCCTCGTGGCCCGCGACGTCGACACCGGCGTGGCGCGCTGGGTCTACCAGATGACGCCCCACGACCAGTGGGACTACGACGGCGTCAACGAGACGATCCTCACCGACCAGGACGTCGACGGACGGCCGCGCAAGCTTCTCACCCATTTCGACCGCAACGGCTTCGGCTACACCCTCGACCGGGAGACGGGCGAGCTGCTGGTGGCGGAGAAGTTCGACCCGAGCGTGAACTGGGCGAAGCGGATCGTGATGGACAGGGCCTCGCCGCTTTACGGCCGGCCGGAGGTCGATCCGCGCTACGCCCCCGAGACGAAGGGCGAGGACGAGACCACGACCGGGATCTGCCCCGGGGCGCTCGGCGCCAAGAACCAGGCGCCGGCGGCCTACTCGCCGCAGACGCGCCTGTTCTACGTGCCGACCAACCACATGTGCATGGACGACGAGCCCTTCCACGTCACCTACGCGCCCGGGCAGCCCTATGTGGGCGCGACCCTGACCCTGCACCCGCCGGAGGGCGGCCGGGACACCGGCGCCTTCATCGCCTGGGACGCGGTCGCGGGGCGGGTCGTCTGGTCGCGGCCCGAGACCTTCTCGGTCTGGTCCGGGGCGCTCGCGACCGCGGGCGGCGTGGTGTTCTACGGGACCCTGGAGGGCGACCTGAAGGCGGTCGACGCCCGGACAGGCCGCGACCTCTACCGCTTCCGGACGGGCTCGGGGATCGTCGGCAACGTCACCACCTACCTGTATGGCGGCCGGCAATACGTGGCGGTGCTCTCGGGAGTCGGCGGCTGGGCCGGGATCGGGCTCGCCGCCGGGCTCACCGATCCGGCCGACGGGTCGGGCGCGGTGGGCGGCTATGCGGCGCTGTCGCAGTACACGGCGGCGGGCGGGATGCTCACCGTCTTCGCGCTGCCGGAGTGAGGCGGCTCGCCAGCCACGCGCCACCCGCCAGCCCCGCGAGTCCGAGGGCCAGCGCGGCCTTGAGCCGGCTCGGCTCGGCCGCCACCACGCTGTCCCGGGCGCGGTCGTCGAAGCGGCCATGCGCCCCCGGATCGGTGTCCACGGGGCCGAAGAGATTGTCGGGGCAGCCGCGTTGCGCCGCTTCGGACGTCATCTCGCCCCGATAGCCGTGCGCGGCGAGGTAGCGGTCGATCAGGCCGGGCGCCACCATCGTCGCGAGGATCGCCTTCCAGGCCGGCGGCCCGATCCAGAGTTCGCGCGGTGCCTCCTCGGCCGCTCGGAGGACGTGGCGGGCGATCGCCTCGGGCTGGTAGATCGGCGGCACCGGTTCGAGGCGGCGAGGCAGGACCGAGCGCGCCCAGTCGAATTGCGGCGTGTTCACCGCCGGCAACTGCACCATGGTGAGGCGCACCCGGCTCCCGTCGTGCAGGATTTCGCTGCGCAGCGAGTCGAGGAAGCCGCGCACCGCCGCCTTCCCGGCGCAATAGGCGGATTGCAGCGGGATCGACCGGTAGGCGAGCGCCGAGCCGATGCAGACGATCGTGCCGTGATCGGCGGGCAGCATGTGGCGCAGGGCCGCCAGCGTCCCGTGCACCTGCCCCAGATAGGTCACGGCCGTGACCTGCCGGAACTCCTCCGCGCCCATCTGCCGGACGGGCGCGTAGACCGTCACCATGGCGTTGTTGACCCAGACGTCGATCCCGCCCCATTCGGCCGCGACCGCGTCGGCGGCCCGCTGCACCGCCTCCGCCGCGGCCACGTCGACCCGGAAGGCGAGGGCGCGCACGCCCTGGCGGCGGATCTCCGCGACGGTGGCGTCGAGCCCGCGCTGCCCCCGCGCCAGCACCGCGACGTCGTAGCCCCGCCGGGCGAATGCGACGGCGACCGCCCGGCCGACGCCGGCCGTGCCGCCGGTCACGATCGCGGTCGGGCGGCGGGGGCTCACGGTCGGACCTCCCCGAAGCGGGGGCGCGGCCGCCCGCGCGGACCGGGCTGCAGGGCGAGGAGGGCGCCGGCATGGGACGCGTCGTCGTCCTTGGTGGCGCTGGTCACGAACAGGGTCGCCAGGTCCCGGCCCCCGAAAGCCATCATGGTCGGGTAGCGCACGGGCAGGGGAAGGGTGTGATCGAGCCTTCCGTCCGGCGCGTAGCGGTGCAGGCAGGCGCCGCCGTGGATCGCGCTCCAGTAGCAGCCCTCCGCGTCGACCGCGCCGCCATCCGGACTGCCGAGCCCAGGGGGGATCTGCGCGAAGGGCCGGCTCTCGCCGAGACGGCCGCCCGCGGCGTCGAACGCGACGGCGTCGATGCGGCCCGTCTCGCTGTCCGCGAGATAGAGCGTGCCGCCGTCCGGGCTCCAGGCGAAGCCGTTCGCCGTCAGCGCGGTCTCGTCGTGGCGCACCAGCCCGTCGCGTTCCGTGTAGCTGTAGAGGTGGTCCTCCCGCGGGTCCGCCGTGATCCCGGGCCGCGGGTCGAACATGGTGCCGAGCCAGAGCCGGCCGGCCGGATCGCAGGCGCCCTCGTTGAAGCGGTGCGTGTCCGGGTCGAAGGGCGGCGCGGCCAAGCGGTCGAGGTCGCCGCTCGCGAAGGTGAGGACGAACAGGCCGGCGCGCAGGCCCACCAGCGCCCCGACGCCGTCGGGGAGCAGGGCGTAGCCGCCGATCTCCGCGGGCATGGTCCAGCGCCGGGTCGCGCCGGTCTCCGGATCGGTGCGGAACAGGGCCGGCGCCGTCACGTCGATCCAGTAGACCGCCCGCTCCTCCGCCGACCAGACCGGCCCCTCCCCGATCTCCGCCCCCGCCGCTGCCACGACCGTGATCTCCGCTAACGGCATGGTCCTGCCTCCTTGATCCCGCGTCGACCGCCGCAACGTCGCCCGAATGGGCCACTCCCTCCCCGGCAGACGGGGAGAGGGGCACGTCGCCGGGGCCGCGACGGACGCGCTCGGGGCGAACACTCAGTCCCGCCGGCCCGGGAGCACGCTCGAGAGCACCTGCCGGGCCGTGTCGGCGAGGAGGTGGCTCTGCTCGGGGTCGCCCTTCCACAGCATCCCCATGAACTTCTGGGCCTGTTCGAGCGTGATGTGCGGCGGGAGCGGCGGCACCTCGGGGTCGGTCTTCACCTCCAGCAGCACCGGGACCGGGCTCGCCAGGGCCTCGTCCCAGGCGGCGCCCATCCTCTCGGGATCGTCAACGTAGATCCCGCGCAGCCCGATCAGCTCGGCGAAGCGGTGGTAGGGCACGTTCGGGATCACCTGGGTGGTCTCGAATTTCGGGTTGCCCTCCTGCACCCGCTGCTCCCAGGTCACCTGGTTCAGGTCCTCGTTGTTGAACACGCAGCAGACGAAGGTCTGGTTCGGCCATTGCTCCCGGTACTTCGCGACCGTGATCAGCTCGGCCATGTTGTTCATCTGCATGGCGCCGTCGCCGACGAGCGCGATGACCGGCCGGTCCGGATGGGCGATCTTGGCCGCGATGGCGTAGGGCACGGCCGCCCCCATCGAGGCAAGGCCGCCCGAGAGCGAGCACATCATGCCGCGCCGGATCCTGATGTCGCGGGCGAACCAGTTGGCGCAGGAGCCGGAATCAGAGGTGATGATCGCCCGGTCCGGCAGCCGCGGCGAGAGCTCCCAGGTCACCCGCTGCGGGTTCACCGGGCTCGCCTTGGCCATGGCGCGGGCGCCCGCGTCCTTCCACCAGGCGGCGACGTTCTCCTCGATGCCCTTGCGCCACGCGCCGCCCCTCGCCTTCGGCGTCAGGAGCGGCAGCAGGGCGCGCAGGGTCTCGACGGAATCGCCGACGAGGGGCACCTCCATCGGGTAGCGCAGCGAGAGCATCTCGGCCTTGAGGTCGATCTGCACGCCGCGGGCCTGGCCGGGCTTGGGCAGGAACTCCGCGTAGGGAAAGCCCGAGCCGATCATCAGGAGCGTGTCGCACTCCGTCATCAGGTCCCAGCTCGGCTTGGTGCCGAGAAGCCCGATCGAGCCGGTCACGAAGGGCAGGTCGTCGGGCACCGCCGCCTTGCCGAGCAGCGCCTTGGCGACCCCGGCCTGGAGCGCCTCGGCCACCGCGACGACCTCGTCGGTGGCGTGGAGCGCCCCCGCGCCGACCAGGATCGCCACCTTCTCGCCCGCGTTCAGTACGGCGGCGGCGGCCCTGAGGTCGGGATCCTGCGGCAGGACGCGCGGGTCGCTGTAGCCGACGCCCGATTGCAGGGTGCCGTGCTTGCGCGGCGGGTCCTCGTAGGGGGCGTCCTGGAGGTCGTTCGGCAGGATGATCGCCGTGACCTTCCTCTCCGCCTTGGCGATGCGCACCGCCCGGTCGACGAGGTGGCGCACCTGCGCGGGGCTGCTCGCCTGCTGCACGAAGGCGCCGGCCACGTCCTTGAAGGCGCTGGTGAGGTCGAGTTCCTGCTGGTAGTGGCCGCCAAGCGCGTTGCGCGCCTGCTGGCCCGCGATCGCGAGAACCGGCATGTGGTCGAGCCGCGCGTCGTAGAGCCCGGTGATCAGGTGCGTCGCGCCGGGACCCGAGGTGGCGAGGCAGACGCCGAGTTCGCCCGTGAACTTGGCGTAGGCGCAGGCCATGAAGGCCGCCATCTCCTCGTGCCGGGCCTGAATGAACTGGAAGGGATGCTCGGACCGCTGCATGGCGCCGAGCAGGCCGTTGATGCCGTCGCCCGGATACCCGAAGATCGTCGTCACACCCCACTCCGCGAGGCGCCGGCACACGAAATCACCGACCGTCTGAGCCATGGAACACCGTCCCGCGCCGAAATACCCAGCCGGGGTAACGCGCCGCGAGCGGCGTGGGTCGCGGGTCCCGGCGAATTGAGCGGACGGCGATCGCGGGGTCGGGAGGCGATCGGCTCGTCCGATGCGCGACGTCCCGGCCGACCGGGCCGTCCCGGGCCCGTTGCGGCGGAGGGTCCGCGAGCGGACGATGGACCGTGCGGGCGGCATCCCCTTGCCGGGGTTTGTTCCATGCGCAACATGAGACGGGTCGCGTCCCGTCGAGTTTTCCCGCGTGCTGCCGCCCCGGAACATGCTGCTCGCATCCCTGACCGAGGCGGAATGGGCCGCGGTGGCACCCCGCCTGGAGCGGGTGCCGCTGCGGCGTCGGCAGATCCTGGAGGAGCCCCGGACGGAGATCCGCTCGGTCTACTTCATCGAGCGCGGCTTCGCGGCCATGCAGGCGCGCACCCAGGCGGACGGCACCCACGGGGTCGGCCTGGTCGGGCGCTTCGGCATGACCGGCCTGCCGCTGCTGCTCGGCACCCAGCGCGCGCCGCTGCGGGTCAGCGTCCAGGTGGCCGGGGAGGCCTACCGGCTCGACGCGGGCGAGGCCGCCGTGGTCTTCGGGGCCAGCGCCGGCCTGCGGCGGCTCGGCCTCGCCTCCGTCCAGGCCGCGATGGTGCAGGGCGCGCAGGTCAGCCTGTGCAACGCCCGCCACCCGATGAGGCAGCGGGTGCGCCGCTGGTTGCTGATCGCCCAGGACTGGCTCGGCGAGCCCGAGATCGCGGTGAGCCATCAGCTCATCGCCAACCTGCTCGGGGTGCGCCGCGCGAGTGTGAGCGAGCAGATCGGGGAGCTGGAGCAGGCGGGGATCGTGCGCCAGCGGCGCGGCGCGATCACGATCCTGTGCCGGGAGGCGCTGGAGCAGGAGGCCTGCGAGTGCCACGCCCTGATCCGCGCGGAGTACCGGCGCGTCCTGGGGTACGACTCGCTGGCCCCGGCTTCCGTCGGATCTCAGCGCGGCGCGAAGTAGTCGGGATGGGTCTCTCGGAGGCTGTCCACGAACAGGAGTGAGCGTGACAGGTGCTCCCGGAGCGCGTCCTGCGCGCCCGCGACGTCGCCCGCCTCGATCGCGTCGACGATCCCCGCGTGGGCGCCGAGGATCTCCCGGATCTTGCCCTCCTGCGGCAGGTGAAGCCGACGCAGGCGGTCGATGTGGCCGCTGCGGCTGCGCACCAGCGCCCAGATCCCGTCGAGATGGCAGGCCTGATACATCATGCGGTGGAAGGCCCTGTCCTCCGCCGCGAAGGCCTCGTGGTCGTCCAGCCCCGCGAAGGCGTGCTGCTTGCGGATCGACGCGCGCAGCCGCGCGATCAGGTCCGCGTCGGGCCGGCGCGCGAGGTCGCGCACGATCTCGATCTCGACCGCCCGCCGGAGGAACTGACCCTGCCGGGCGTGGTCGACATCGATCGCGCTGACCAATGTGGCGTGCTGGGGGAAGACGTCGACGAGCCCCTCCGTCTGCAGCCGCAGCAGCGCGTCGCGGATCGGCGTCGAGGAGAGGCCGAAGCGGGCCTGCAGGTCCTGTCGCGACAGCACGGTGCCGGGCGAGAGGATCAGCGAGACGATCTCCTCGCGCAGGATCTCGAAGAGGTCGCCCGATCCCTGTCTCATCGCCGATGGCCTGGCGGGCGGACCCGCGCCGCATTTGACACGCTAATGCACTAGTGCTTCAGTCTGCGCAACGCCCGGACCGGCCGCACTCGGCGGAACGGGCGACCGCGGGAGGAGACCATGATCAGCCGCAGGCTGGCGCTGCTGGGAGCGGCGTCGGCGATCGCCGGGTTCCCGCGCGCGTCCGTCGCCCAGGCCAAGACCGAGATCGTGCTCAGCCGGCAACTCGGTCTCCTCTACATCCCGACGCACGTCGTCGAGAAGCAACAGCTCCTGGAGAAGCACTGCGCCAAGCTCGGCCTCAAGGGCGTCACCACCCGGTGGCTGACCTTCGCCAATGGCGGCGCGCAGCAGGACGGGCTCCTGTCCGGCAACGTCGACATCATCAACACCGGGACGGGTCCCCTGCTGCTGCTCTGGGACAAGAGCCGCGGCCGCGTGAAGGGCATCGTGGCGACCTCGTCCCAGCCGATCCAGCTGATCTCGCGGGATCCTCGGATCACGTCGCTCAAGGATTTCCGCGAGGGGGATCGGATCGCCGTCCCGACCATCCGGAGCTCGACCCAGGCGATCTTGCTGCAGATGGCGGCGAGCCGCCTCTACGGGAACAAGGCCTGGAACAGGCTCGATCCGTTCACGGTGCAGCTCGGGCATGCCGACGCCTTCATCGCCCTGAAAAATCTGGGCCACGAGGTGCGCAGCCACTTCTCGGCGCCGCCCTACCAGAGCTACGAGCTGAAGCAGGTGCCGTCCGCGCATCTCGTGGCGACCTCCTCGGAGATCATCGGCACGCCTCTCAGCCAGGGGCAGTTCATCACCACGACCGCCTTCGCCGAGGCGAACCCTGTCGTCGTGCAGGCCCTGCGCAACGCCGTCGCCGAGGCCAAGACCTTCATCGAGGCGGAAACGGCCGAGACCGTCGCGATCTACCGGGCCGTCACCGGCGACAAGACGCCCCCGGCCGAGCTGCTCGGCCTGCTGCGCGAGCCCGACATGATGGCGTGGGAGCCCCAGCCGCAGGGGACGATGGCCTTCGCCCAGCACCTCGCCCGGATCGGGAGCGTGAAGAGCAAGGTCGCGTCCTGGAAGGATTATTACTTGCCTGTCGCGCACGACCTGCCGGGCAGTTGAGAGGGCAGGCGAACCCTCCCCCCTCTGCGGGGGAGGGTGGCCTGCGGAGCAGGCCGGGAGAGGGGAGCCACGGTGCAGGATGAGGCGCCCTTCACAACGGTCCCGTTCCATCCTGAACCGTGGTTCCCCTATCCCGCCCGGCTCCGCCGGGCACCCTCCCCCGCAGAGGGGGGAGGGTTTGACGGCGCGAGCCATTCAAGACCTGGTGATACTCCCATGCCGAAGACTCCCGACGACCTCCGCTCCGCCCGCTGGTTCGCGCCCGACGACCTGCGCTCGTTCGGCCACCGCTCGCGCATGAACCAGATGGGCTACGCGGACGCCGAGTATCGGGGTAAACCGGTCATCGGCATCGTCAACACGTGGTCGGGTTTCGCCCAGTGCCACGCGCATTTCCGGGACCGCGTCGAGGACGTGAAGCGCGGCGTCCTCCAGGCCGGGGGCTTCCCGGTCGAGCTGCCGGCGATCTCGCTGTCGGAGAGCACGGTCAAGCCGACCACGATGCTCTACCGCAACTTCCTGGCCATGGAGACCGAGGAGCTGATCCGCTCGCAGCCGGTCGACGGCGTGGTCCTGATGGGCGGCTGCGACAAGACCACGCCCGGCCTGATCCTGGGCGCGACCTCCGCGGGCGTGCCGGCGATCTTCATGCCGGCAGGGCCGATGCTGCGCGGCAACTGGCGCGGCAAGACCCTCGGGTCGGGCTCCGACGCCTGGAAGTACTGGGACGAGCGCCGCGCCGGCGCGCTCACCGACGAACAGTGGAGCGAGATGCAGGCCGGCATCGCCCGCTCCCACGGCACCTGCATGACCATGGGCACCGCGGCGACCATGACCGGCCTCGCCGACATCCTCGGGATGTCGCTGCCCGGCGCCTCCTCGATCCCGGCGCCGGACGCCAACCACGTCCGCATGGCCGCCGCCACCGGCCGGCGCGCGGTGGAGATGGTCTGGGAGGACCTGACGCCGACCCGCATCATGACCCACGCGGCGTTCAAGAACGCCATCGTGGTCGCCATGGCGATGGGCTGCTCCACCAACGCCGTCATCCACGTCATCGCCATGGCGCGCCGGGCCGGGCATCCGATCACGCTGGACGATTTCGACGCGGCGAGTCGGGTCGTGCCGGTGATCGCCAACATCCGCCCGTCCGGCAGCACCTACCTGATGGAGGATTTCTACTATGCGGGCGGCCTGCTGGGCCTGCTCTCGCGGCTCGAGCCCCATCTCGACCTCGACCAGATCAACGCCTCCGGCGAGACCTGGGCGCGGAGCCTCGAGGGGGCGGAGGTCTACGACGACGACGTGATCCGGCCCCTCGACCGTCCGATCTACCGGGAGGGGGCGCTCGCGGTGCTGCGCGGCAACCTCGCGCCCGACGGCTGCGTCATCAAGCCCTCGGCAGCCGGCGAGCGCTTCCAGCGCCACACCGGCCCGGCCCTGGTCTTCGACGATTACGCCGCGCTCAAGGCCGATATCGACCGCGACGACCTCGACGTCACTCCCGACACGGTGCTGGTGCTGCGCAATGCCGGCCCGCTCGGCGGGCCCGGCATGCCGGAATGGGGCATGCTGCCGATCCCCAGGAAGCTCGTGAAGCAGGGGGTCCGCGACATGGTGCGGATCTCGGACGCGCGCATGAGCGGCACCTCTTACGGCGCCTGCATCCTGCACGTCTCCCCCGAGAGCTACGTCGGCGGGCCGCTGGCGCTGGTGCGCACCGGCGACCTCATCGCCCTCGACATCCCGGCCCGCACCCTGACGCTGCAGGTCCCCGACGCGGAGCTCGCCGCCCGCCGCGCCGCCCTCGAACCGCCGCCCCCGCGCTACGAGCGGGGCTACGGCTACGTGTTCTCGCGCCACGTCCGGCAGGCGCACGAGGGCTGCGACTTCGACTTCCTGGAGACCCAGTTCGGCGCGCCGATCGCCGAGCCCGCCATCTACTGACCGGAGCCGCCAGCCATGGATCTCGATCCCGCCACCCGCGACAAGCTCAAGGGGGTGTCCACCGCCACCCTCTGCACCGCCCTGTTCAAGAAGGGCCTTCGCAACCAGTTCATCCAGGACGTGCGCCCGCTGGACCCCAAGGGCGAGACCATGGTCGGTCCGGCCTACACGCTGCGCACCATCCCGGCGCGGGAGGACCTGAATCCGATCAGCGTGTTCCAGGACCGGGCGCACCCGCAGCGCAAGGCCGTGGAGGAGTGCCCGCCGGGCGCCGTGCTGGTCATCGACAGCCGCAAGGACCCGCGCGCCGCCTCGGCGGGCGCCATCCTGGTGACGCGGCTGATGGCGCGGGGCGTCGCCGGCATCGTCACCGACGGCGGCTTCCGCGACAGTCCCGAGATCGCCGAGCTCGCGATCCCCGCCTACCACGCCCGTCCGTCCGCCCCGACCAACCTCACCCGGCATCAGGCAATCGACATCGGCTTGCCGATCGGCTGCGGCGACGTTCCGGTCTTCCCGGGCGACGTGGTGGTGGGCGACCGCGAGGGCGTCGTGGTGATCCCGGCGGCGATGGCGGGCGAGATCGCGGCCGAGGCGGTCGAGATGACGGCCTTCGAGGATTTCGTGATGGAGAAGGTGCGGGAGGGCCGCTCGATCCTCGGCCTCTACCCGCCGACCGATCCCGGGACCCGGGAGGAGTTCGCGGTCTGGCGCCGCGCCGCGGGGTGCTAGAGCATTTTCCGACGAAGTGGATCCCGGTTCGTCGCAGAAAATGCGTAAAAATTAAAGACCTAGAGCAGTTTCCGATTGCGACGTGATCGGATACTGCTCTAGTGGCGCATCCAACCGTGCGGATGCCGGGGCACTTCTCGCAGGTCTCCGGCACGTTCATCGGCTGAACAGAGCTGGAATCAACCACATTCCTCATGCTGAGGTGCGAGCAACGCGAGCCTCGAAGCACCCCAGGCCGCTGATCCAAAGGAAACCGGTCTCGGACGGACTGTTCAGGGGTGCTTCGAGGCCGCTCCGCGGCGCCTCAGCATGAGGGATGTGGCTGTTTCCGCACTGGCCGCAAGCCGCCGGGCCTCGCCCGCGGCGGGTCGCGTCACAGGCCGACCTGCGCCACCAGGGCCGGGGCGGGGCGGGCGCGCTGCAGCAGGTCGCGGGCGACGGCCCGCGCCAGGAGGTCGTAGCCGCGGTCGGCCATGTGCAGGCCGTCCGGCGCGAACAGGGTCTCGCGGGTGACGCGGCCCTCCGCGATCCAGTCGCGCATCATCTCGGAGCGGCGGATCACCGGGATGCCGAGCTCCGCGCCGATCGCCCGCAGCGCGTCGCGGAAGCGGTCGGCACCGGGCGTCGCGTCGAGCTTCGGGCACCATTGCGGCTCCATCAGCACGACGTCGATGCCCGCCGCGCGCATCCGCGTCAGCCCGGTCCGCGTCGCCTCGCGGAAATGGTCGAGGCTGACGCCGCGCAGGGGATCGTTGCTGCCGGTCTGCCAGATCACGAGGTCGGGCTTGGCCGCCAGCACGTCGCGGTCGAGGCGGGCGAGCATGTCGTCGCTGTGCTCGCCGCCGATGCCGCGGTTGAGCACCGTCACCTCGCCGCTGCGGTCGGGCAGGGCGCGGTTGAGCGCCACCGCGAGTCGGGCCGGGTAGGCGGCCGCCGGGCTGGAGGCGCCGACGCCCTCCGTCGAGGACGAGCCGAAGGCGACGATGCGGATGGGAGCGCCGACCGCGATCCTGCGGGCGAGATGGGGCAGGGACGCTGGATCCGCCGCCGCGACGGCTGCCGGAGCCGGGGGAGCGACGCCGGCCGCCGTCGCGACCGCCGCGAGACCGAGGGCGACGACGACGCTGCGGGCGAGGCGCCGCCAGGAGCGGGGCGCGGTGGCGGACATGACGGTAGGGGGCGTGAGCCGAAGGTCGGCGCGCGTCATCTGTGGGCGTTTCCCTGTATCCCTGCGGCTTATGAGGCGCCGCGTTGTCGCCGAAGGAGGCGAGTGGGAGCAGGGACGGGTGCGCTCGTCGCGCTGCTCCGACCCAGTCTTGTCGCCCGAAGTTCAGGTGCTGCCGCTTTGCAGCGCTCGCCGGCCGGCCCGTGAAGGCCAGGGCTCTCGACCGCGTCGTCGAGGCGCCGTGTTGCGATGCACAAGTCAATATCCGAAGTAGTTACGTGTCGCAACAAGTTTCTCGCGGGCGGGATGCTTGATGGGCTGTCAAGCTAAGGCAATCCTTTCGATGTCCCGTCAAGCTCACGACGAGGCGGCCCGCGGCATCAGACGTGGACGGTCCCGTCCGCCGCGTCCTGGCTCCGCCCGCGCAGGGCCGCGAGGAGGAGCCAGCCGTAGAACAGCGCGACCGCGGCGAGCACCACCGCGCCCGGCACGGGGCCGAGCCCGGCATTGGCGAGGATCTCCGCGACGGAGTGGCCGAACTCGCCGCGGCCCGCCTCCTGCAGCCGGGCCGAGGTGATCTTGAGGAGCCAGGCGAGGAGCAGGATCAGGAACATCCAGCCGTAATTGCGCCGCAGCCGGCGCGCGAAGGCCTCCGCCTGGGAGATGTGGAAGGCGGGCCGGCGCAGGTCCTCGGCGAGAACCCCCGTCCAGGCCGAATCCGGGGGCGGCCCGGCAGCGAAGACCTGCGCGGAGTAGTGCCGCTCCAGGTGCCGAACGCGGTGGCGGAACACGTCGAAGAACCGGTAGCGCCGGGCCTCGATCCCGAGGAGCAGCAGGACGAGCAGCATCGCGAAGAGCAGGACGCCGTGATGCGCGCTGGGGGTCGAGAGCGACACGGAGAGCATCGCGGCGATGACGGTGATGGCCCAGTTCGTGGTGCGGTCGATGCGGTCGCGCCAGCCGGCCATCCGGGCGATCTCGGCCCTGTGGAAATGCGCCAGGACGGTGATCGACTCGGAAGGGGTGCGCGGCAGGGAGATGATGGGGCTTTGCGGGGATTCGACTCCCTCGAATGGCGCGGCCGTCATGGCGTTCCTCCCTCCCGTGCCGG
Organism: Methylobacterium sp. JK268; assembly: GCF_054052225.1. Classification (NCBI taxonomy): domain Bacteria; kingdom Pseudomonadati; phylum Pseudomonadota; class Alphaproteobacteria; order Hyphomicrobiales; family Methylobacteriaceae; genus Methylobacterium; species Methylobacterium sp. JK268. The sequence goes on from NZ_JBSVZN010000015.1 coordinate 93,882, forward strand.
CGATCGTCGCTCTCGGGCGAGCCATCCTGAGGGTTGGGAGAGCAGAGGCAATCCGTGATGCGTCGCGCGCCGGGCGGGTGAGCCCTTCCCCCTCCGCGCATGGCTGTCCGGGAAATCACGTCCGTGAGAACGCGCCTTGGTCTCCGGAAAGCGCTGATTCAACACCAAGCGACGCCAGTCCAGCCCGCTCGGGATCCCCTCTCCCGAGTGGGAGAGGGGTAGGGGTGAGGGACGGACGCTTCAGCAAGAAGGCGGGACCGCGCCGCTGGCAGCGCGACGGTTCTGACATTTTGCTGAAGCCGAGCCACCCTCACGCGGGATCTCTGATCCCGTGCGGGATCTTTGATCCCCCGGCCCCTCTCCCACTCGGGCTTGCCTGTTCACACTTCGCCTATCGACATGAAAAAGCTCTTCTTTCGCAGTCGCTTGGACGGAACCGAGGAGACCCGCGGGATCCCCTCTCCCGTGCGGGAGAGGGGTAGGGGTGAGGGTCCCGGACCGTGCCGTCATCAAGCGAAGACGGTCGTGCTGGCAGCGGGACGCTTCAGAATACTTGCTGAACCACCTGGACCCTCACCCCTGCCCCTCTCCCGCACGGGAGAGGGGTTCCCCACGCCATACCCGGGAACCCTCGTGTGTTGACGTAAGCATCTACCCTGTTTTTATTTTTCGCGTTTTGTGAATCCGCAAGCCCACTCGGGAGAGGGGAGAAGCGCTTCGCCCTTGAGCCGGACAGCTCTGCGTCTGCGGGGGCTGTGGCGGCGCGGCCCGGCCCGCCGGAATTCCGCAGCCCCCAGCCCCATACATGACCTAACGTCCTGGAAGCGTCGTCGCGCGGCCCCAGAGCGGACACAAAGCCGGAACGGGGGCGCAGCATGTCATTCCCATTCGTCCGGCTCGCCCTCGCGGCAGGCGGGCTCTTCGCGGGCGGGTTCGGGGCCGCGGCCCAGAGCCTTCAGGTGCGGGTGCCGAACCTCGCCACGGTCGACGGGCCGGTCTCGGTCGATCTCGGTGGCGCGACCTTCGTGAACCAGGGCCTGCAGGGCGTCGGGCGGATCTCGGCGAGCACCCGCGGCAGCATCCCCTCGCCGGCGCGGTCCTGCCGGTCTCCTTCCCGGCGAGCGACGTCGTGAGCGTCGGGCTCGGGCTCCAGGGCGACCTGACCGAGCGCCTCGGCTGGCGCCTCGACTACCAGGCGGCGGTGGGGACGCGGGCGGGCATCGGCCACGGCGTCACGGCGGGGCTGCGCTACCAGTTCTGAGCGCGCCGAACCGGTCGCCCCAGGAGGGCGGCGCGCCCGGGAAGGGGAGGGCGGTGGCGGCATGGACGCCGATCGCCACCGCCCGCGCCAGCGTGCGGGCGGCGGCGTCGCCGAGCCGGGCGAGGCCGCCGACCGGGTCGGCGAGGGGCACCGCGCCGGTCGCCACCGCGAAGACCGCGTCGCCGTCGAGCGGCGTGTGGACCGGCAGGATCGCCCGCGCGAGGCCGTCCTGGGCGGCCACGGCGAGGCGGCGGGCCTGCGCCTTCGTCAGGGCGGCGTCGGTCGCCACCACGGCGATCGTGGTGTTGGCGCCCGGCAGCGCGCCGGCGGGCCATGCGAAGGCCTCGGGCGGGATCCGCGGCGCCGGGCCGAGGCCGCCGAACTCCGCGCCGACCTCGAAGGGGGCGGCCCAGAAATGCGGCCCGTCGCCGACCGTCACCCGCCCGAAAGCGTTCACGGCGACGAGGGCGGCGACCCGGGCGCCCGTTCCCTCCACCTCCGCGGAGGCCGAGCCGAGGCCGCCCTTGAGGTTGGCCGTCTTGGCGCCGTAGCCGGCCCCGACCGTCCCGAGCGCCACCGGGCCGTCATGCGCCGCCGCGGCGGCCGCGATCCCGAGGTCGCGGTAGGGCGGGGCGGCTCCCCACGCCTTGTCGCCGCCGTTCAGGAGGTCGAACAGGATCGCCGCCGGGACGATCGGCACGCGCGCGGCGCCGATCGGGAAGCCTCGGCCGGCCTGCGCCAGCCACGCGGTCACGCCCGAGGCCGCGTCGAGGCCGAAGGCCGACCCGCCCGACAGCACCAGGGCATCGATTCTCGGAACCGTGCGCTCGGGATCGAGGAGGTCGGTCTCGCGGGTGCCCGGCCCGCCGCCCCGCACGTCCACTGCCGCCGTGACGGGCGAATCGAACAGGATGGCGGTGACGCCGCTGGCGACTCTTGCATCCTGCGCATGACCGACGCGGATGCCGGGGATGTCCGTCAGAGCGTTGCGCATAGATCGTCCCTCTCCGGCAGCGCGCCGAAATCTCCTTACGTCACCGTGGCCGCGTTGCAGGGCTCGCCGTGATCCGGGCGGCGACGCGGACCGGCCGGCCGCGTTCCCGCGGCGCAGCGACGCGCTGCTGCGTCGCAAAGCGGCCTAAACGACGATGCATAGCTCCTCGCATCATTCAGAAACAGTCGTTGCGTAGAAGGCTGGCATGCAGCACGCCTTGGAATCTGCTTCAATAGGACGGAGCGCGGAGGGGCCTTGGCACCATCCGCCGGCTTCGCGGGAGGGGCATTCGCGTTCGATGGCTGTCGAGAAGAACGGGCGCGCCCGCCGGTCCGGTCGGGGCTGGGTCCTCCTCGTGCTCCTCCTCCTGGGCGGGGGCGGCTATTACGGATGGCAGCGCTCCCGCACGGAGGCGCCGCCCGCCCGTGCCGCGCGGGCGCCCGCCGCCGTGCCGGTGGTGTTGGCGAGCGTCTCGCAGGGGCCCTTCAACCTCGTGCTCGGCAGCCTCGGCACCGTCCAGGCCTACAACACCGTGCAGGTGCGCACCCGCGTCGACGGCGAGATCCAGAAGGTCGCCTTCCAGGAGGGCCAGACCGTCCGCAAGGGCGACTTGCTGGTCCAGGTCGATCCGCGCCAGTACCAGGCCACGCTCGATCAGGCCAAGGCGAAGAAGACCCAGGACGAGGCCAACCTGCGCAACGCGAAGGCGGACCTCGAGCGCTACACCAAGCTCGGCGACTACGCCTCGCGCCAGCAGACCGAGACGCAGGGCGCGCAGGTGGCCCAGCTCACCGCCCAGGTGGCGGCCGACCAGGCGGCGATCGACAACGCGGCGACGCAGGTCGGCTACGCGACGATCCGCGCGCCCATCGACGGCGTGGTCGGCTTCCGGCAGGTGGATGTCGGCAACATCGTCAATTCCTCGACCCAGACCGGTATCGTGACGATCACCCAGGTCGAGCCGATCTACGTCGTGTTCACGGCGCCCGAGGAGGATCTGCCGCGCATCACCAAGGCCTTCTCGGCCGGTCCGGTACCGGTCGAGGCCTGGAGCACCGACGGCCAGACCAAGTTCTCGGATGGCACGCTCAGCGTGATCAATAACCAGGTCGACACGGCGACGGGAACGATCCGGCTGAAAGCGAGCTTCCCCAACCAGAACCACGCGCTCTGGCCCGGACTCTCGGTCTCGACGCGGATGCGCACCGGCATCGTGCAGGACGCCGTGACGGTGCCGGACGACGCGGTCCAGCGCGGGCCGAAGGGCCTCTACGCCTTCGTGGTCGACGGCGAGAACAAGGCCCACGTGCAGGCGATCGCGGCCGGCCATTCCAACGAGGGCCGCACCATGATCCGCGAGGGGCTCGCGCCCGGCCAGAAGGTGATCACGGAGGGTCAGTCCCGCGTGCAGGACGGAAGCCTCGTGGCGGAGCACCGCTCCACCGACACGGCGCAGGCCGAGCCCAGCGCGAACGGAGCGCGCTGAGCGATGAAGGGCGGCATCTCGGCTTACTTCATCCGCTACCCGGTCGCGACCTCGCTGATCATGGCGGGGATCCTGTTCGTCGGGATCGTGGCCTATCCGCTCCTCGGCGTCGCGCCGCTGCCGCAGGTCGACTTCCCGACCATCCAGGTGACCGCGCAGCTCCCCGGCGCCAGCCCGGAGACGATGGCCTCCTCGGTGGCCCAGCCCCTGGAGCGCCAGTTCGCCCAGATCCCCGGCGTCAGCCAGATGACGTCGGTGAGTTCGCTCGGCATCTCGTCGGTCTCGGTGCAGTTCGACCTCAACCGCAACATCGACGCGGCGGCGAACGACGTCCAGGCGGCGATCAACGCGGCGGGCGGGCAGCTGCCCAAGAACCTGCCGAGCCCGCCGACCTACCGCAAGGTGAACCCGGCCGATTCGCCGATCCTTCTCCTGTCGGCGACCTCCGACACGATGCCGCTGATCGACGTCGACGATGCGGTCGACGTGCAGCTCGCCCAGCGCCTCAGCCAGATCTCCGGCGTCGCGCAGGTGCTGATCGGCGGCCAGCAGAAGCCAGCGGTGCGCATCCAGGTCGATCCGGCCAAGCTCGTCGCCAAGGATCTCTCCCTGGAGGACGTGCGCACGCAGCTCTCGATCACCACGGTCAACAACCCGAAGGGCAATTTCGACGGGCCGACGCGCAGCTTCACGGTCTACGCCAACGACCAGCTCACGGACGCGAAGGACTGGGACAACGTCATCATCGCCTACCGCAACGGGGCGCCCCTGCGGGTGAAGGACATCGGCCACGCCGTGGCGGGGCCGGAGGACGCCAAGCAGGCGGCCTGGGCGGACGGCAAGCGCGGCGTGTTCCTGGTTATCTTCAAGCAGCCGGGCGCCAACGTGATCGACACGGTCGATCGCATCAAGGCGGAACTGCCGCGCCTGCGCGCCTCGCTGCCGCTCGGGATCAAGGTCGACCTCCTGAGCGACCGCACCCAGACCATCCGCGCCTCGGTCGAGGACGTGCAGTTCACGCTGCTCCTCACGATCGGGCTCGTGGTGGCGGTGATCTTCGTGTTCCTGCGCAGCCTGTGGGCGACGATCATCCCGAGCATCACGGTGCCGCTGTCGCTGCTCGGCGCCTGCGCGCTGATGTGGATGGCGGGCTACACCCTCGACAACCTGTCGCTGATGGCGCTCACCATCGCGGTCGGCTTCGTGGTCGACGACGCCATCGTGGTGCTGGAGAACATCGCCCGCTACATCGAGGAGGGCATGAAGCCCCGCGAGGCGGCCTTCAAGGGCGCGGGCGAGATCGGCTTCACCATCGTCTCCATCTCGATCTCGCTCGTCGCGGTGCTGATCCCGCTGCTGCTGATGGGCGGCATCATCGGGCGGCTCTTCCGCGAATTCGCGGTCACGCTGGCGATGGCGATCGGCGTTTCGGCCTTCGTGTCGCTGTCGCTGACGCCGATGATGGCCTCGCGCTTCCTCAAGCCCCACAGCGAGGAGCATCACGGCCGCCTCTACCGCTTCAGCGAGCGGATCTTCGAGGCGATGGTGAACGGCTATTCCCGCACCCTCGACGTGGCTTTGCGCCACCGCTTCATCACGCTGCTCACCTTCCTCGCCACGGTGGCGCTGACCGTCCACCTGTTCATGATCATTCCGAAGGGCTTCTTCCCACAGCAGGACACGGGCCTGATCACCGGCATCACGGAAGCCGGCCAGGACATCTCCTTTACGGCCATGCAGAAGCGCCAGGAGGAGGTCGGCAAGGTGATTCAGGCCGATCCTGACGTGGCCAGCGTCGCCATGTCGATCGGCGGCAACGGCCAGTCGCTCAACACCGGCCGCATGTTCATCACGCTCAAGCCCCGCCACGACCGGCAGGCGGACGCCTTCCAGATCATCGGGCGGCTGCGCCCGAAGCTCGACAAGCTCATGGGCGTGAAGGTGTTCCTGCAGGCGGCGCAGGACGTGCGCACCGGCGCGCGCTCGTCGCGCACGCAGTTCGAGTACACGCTCCAGGATCCGGATCTCGACGAGCTGAACACCTGGTCGCCGCGGATCCTCGACAAGCTGAAGACGCTGCCGGAGCTGCGCGACGTCGCCACCGACCAGCAGACCAGCGGCACCACGCTGACGCTGAAGATCGACCGCGACGCCGCTTCTCGCTACGGCATCACGCCGCAGCTGATCGACGACACGCTCTACGACGCGATCGGCCAGCGTCAGATCGCCCAGTACTTCACGCAGCTCAACAGCTACCACGTGGTCCTGGAGATCCTGCCGGTCCTTCAGGGTACGCCGGACACGCTGCGCAACATCTACGTGAAGTCTCCGACCACCGGCGGGCAGGTGCCGCTCGCGGCCTTCGCCTCCTGGACCACGGACCCGGTGCGGCCGCTCTCGATCAGCCACCAGGGCCAGTTCCCGGCGGTGACGATCAGCTTCAACCTCGCGCCGAACGTGGCGCTGGGCCAGGCCACGACGGCGATCGAGCAGGCGAGCCGCGAGATCCAGGTCCCGCAGACGGTGGTCGGCGGCTTCCAGGGCACCGCCCAGGCCTTCCAGCAATCGCTCAGCACCGTGCCGCTGCTGATCGTGGCGGCGCTGATCGTGGTCTACCTGATCCTCGGCGTGCTCTACGAGAGCTACATCCACCCGCTGACGATCCTCTCGACCCTGCCCTCGGCGGGCGTGGGCGCGCTGGCGATGATGCTGACCTTCGGCTTCGACTTCAGCCTGATCGGGCTGATCGGCATCATCCTGCTGATCGGCATCGTGAAGAAGAACGGGATCATGATGGTCGACTTCGCCATCGCGGCGGAGCGCAGCGAGCACCTGCATCCCGAGGAGGCGATCCGGCGGGCGGCGGTGCTGCGCTTCCGCCCGATCCTGATGACCACGATGGCGGCGCTCCTCGGCGGCATCCCGCTGATGTTCGGCACCGGCACCGGCTCGGAGATCCGCCAGCCGCTGGGCTACGCGATGGTCGGCGGCCTGGCGGTGAGCCAGGTGCTGACGCTCTACACGACGCCGGTGATCTACGTGTATCTCGACCGCCTGGCGAACTGGCTCGCCGGCCGCCAGCCCGACGAGCCGGACGACGGACGGGGCGAGGACGGCGAGGCGGAGGAGTACGGACCGGGCCGGGAATTGCAGGCGGCGGAGTAGGGGAGGCGCCGGGCAGGAGAGGGGCGCCCCGGTGCCGGATAGACTGGAACCGTGGCGACGGGCGCCACATTCAGAAACGGGGTTCTCCTCTCGGCGCGACTTCGTCCCGCTGCGCTTACTCCGTTCGCCACACTCCCCCGTATCGGCTGCCGTGTGCACACAACTCCGAAAAATCCATCTCTGTCAGTCCGAGAGATGAAGCCGTCGCAAGGCCTCCGACGAGCGCATCGGGGCTGATCCGCGGGGATGCCCTGACCATCTGACCGACATTGCGGGACAAATTCTCAGTCGTACATTCTGGATATGTATCAGATTTCACACAGCAATAGGAACGCAAAACAAAGCATAATATCCCATTAATGGCAATAAACCCATCTCCTCATGCTGAGGTGCGAGCGGAGCGAGCCTCGAAGCACCCCACAGCATCTCCTCCAAGGGGGCTTTTCTCTTGGATCAGCCTTCTGGGTGCTTCGAGGCCGCTGCGCGGCACCTCAGCATGAGGAGTGTCGCGCGCTCCAGGCGCGGTCATTCGATGAGCCGGCTATCGAAATGTGTGCACACGGTAAGCCCGCAGAGGAGGGAGGGTTGACCCGCGCGCCTTCCTCCGAACGCCGCGGTGGCTACCCCCCGAACCGCCCCGCCAGGGCGGTGCTCAGCCGCTCGCCCTCCGCGATGAACCGCGTCGCGGCCTCCTGGGCGGCGGGCGTGCAGACCCGGTAATTGATCGCGTAGCCGCGATAGCCGCGGTTGTAGGCGCCGGCGATGCGGTCGCGGCGGCCCGGCGTGGTGCCCTCCGCCTCGATCAGCGCCTTCATCCGGGCCGGCCACTCGGCCGCGTCGGGCTGGCCGCAGAGGTCGCGCAGGAAACTCAGCGCCCCGATGATCTCGGAGAGCCGCAGCAGATCCTTGTCGTAGGGCGCCGGAACGTCCGTGGGGGCGGGCGCGGGCGCCTCCTTCTCCGGCGGCTTCGCCGGGGCGGCAGGCTTCGGGCGGTTCTGCGCGAGGGCGCCGTCGAGGGAGGCGAGCCCGAGCGTCGCGGCGAGCGCCAGGGCCAGTCCCCGCCTCACGCGCAGCCCTCCACGGCCGCGACCGCCTGCGCGAGAATCGGCAGCAGACCCGCGGTGGTCGGCAGCGCCGCCGCCTCCTCGGGCGTCACCCAGAGCACGTCGAGGGCCTCGTCCCCCCGCATCGGCTCGTGGCGCAGCCAGCGCGCCGCGTGGGCCAGGATCACGAAGTGGTGCAGAACGCGGCCGTCGTCGTCGCGCTCGATCACCTCGGTGGGCAACAGGGACGCGACGATCTCCGCCTCGACGCCGACCTCCTCGCGCAGTTCCCGCAGGGCCGTCTCGGCGAGGCGCTCGCCGGGCTCCACCAGCCCGCCGGGCAGCGAGTAGAGCCCGTGCAGGGGCGCGCCGCCGCGGGAGGCGACGAGGACGCGGCCCCCGCGCACCACCGCCACCGAGGCGGCGAGGAAAGGGCGGGCCGGGTAGCGCCGGCCGTTCGGGTTCGTCGCCGTCACGGGCGCAGGTCGGCGACGCGGCCGTCCTCGAGGGCGACCAGGATGTGGAGCGAGCGTCCGCTCCCGAGCACCACCGGCGCGGCCCGCGCCGGGGCCGGCAGGGGGATGCGGGCGCGCTCGTGGATGCCGCCCTTCAGCGACACCAGGGCGAGGGCCGTCCGGTCCCGGGTCGGGACCGCCAGCGCCGGGGCGCCTCCGTCGAGATCGACGGGGGCGCCGCCCTCGGCGTAGCCCGGCGCCTCGCCCGCGAGTGCGAGCCCGCCGGACCCGAGGCGCCAGTGCTGCAGGCGGCCCTCGCCGCCCTCACGCACGGACGCGAGGCTGGCACGGCCCGACCCCTCGAAATCCCCGGCCGCCACCGGCCCTGGGAGGCCGGCCTCGGCGGGGCTCTCCGCGGCGACGCCCCAGGTCTCGCCCTGGCGCGCGATCACCGCGAGGCTCGCGCGGTCGCCGCTGCGCTTGGCGGTCACGAGGTGGACCCGCCCGTCGAGGTCGAAGGCCTGGACGGCCTCGCCGCCGAACACCGCGTCGTCCCCGGCGGGCACGGTCGAGGTCGCGATCGGCACCGGCTTCGGGTCCGCGCTCGGCGCCACCGGCTGGCGCTCGCGCACGGTCACCGAGGTGGCGGCCGGGCGCCCGTCGGGACCGCTGCGGGGATGGCTGAGGAAGGCCGAGACCGGCCCCGACAGGGCGCGGCGGGATCCGGGCACGGCGCCCCGCGGCGTCTCGGAAGCCGAGAGGCCCTCGGCGGCCTCGGCCGGGATCGGCGTCGCGGCGACACCGCCCTCGCCGAGGGTGAGCACGGCCCCGCCCGCCTCGCCCCAGGCGACGGCGACGCCGCCCGGGCGCCGCGGCAGCAGGCCGGACGTCTCGGCCGCGAGCGCGGGCTCGCTGCCGGGGCCGCGGATCTGCGTCACCCGGAAGGGGAGGGGAAGCAGCGTGACCGTGGGCTCGGCCCGCGCCGGGCCGGCGAGGCCGATCAGGAGGGCGAGCGCGAGCCCCCTCCGGTCACACATGCTGCCCGCCGTTGATGTGGAGCTCCGCCCCGTTCACGTAGGACGAGGCTTCCGTACACAGGAAGTAGATCGCCTTGGCGACCTCGTCCGGGGTGCCGAGGCGCCGCTGCGGGATCTGCGCCACCAGCTTCTCGGTCCCGGGCGAGAGGATCGAGGTGTCGATCTCGCCGGGCGAGATCGCGTTCACCCGCACCCCGAGGGGGCCGAAATCCGCCGCCATCTCGCGGGTCAGGCCGGCGAGGGCCGCCTTGGAGGTGGCGTAGGCCGCCCCCGCGAAGGGATGCACCCGCGAGCCGGCGATCGACGTCACGTTCACGATCGAGCCGCGCGCCCGGGTGAGTTCGTTGCACAGGCCCCGCGCCAGCAGGATCGGCGCGAAGAAGTTGACCTGGAAGACCCGCTGCCAGTCGCCGAACGGGGTCGCGATCGCGCCCAGCCGCTCGCCGCCCTCGCCCTTGGGCGAGATGCCGGCGTTGTTGACGAGGGCGTGGAGCAGGCCGCCCTCGGCCTCCAGCCGCCGCGCCACCTCCTCGACGCCGCGGATCGTGTCCTGCGGATCGGCGAGATCGACCTGGAGGTGGTCCTCCGGCCCCATCTCCCAGGGGCAGTTTTCCGGGAAGGCGTGGCGCGAGCAGGTGATGACGCGCCAGCCCGCGGCCGAGAAGCGCTTGACGGTGGCGTGCCCGATGCCGCGGCTCGCGCCGGTGAGGAGCATCACGCGCCGGCGTTCGTTGCTGGACTGGGCCAAGGCTGCTCTCGAATCCGGTGACGGCGCGCCGCCGCGCGGCGCGCGTCGTGGAAAGGTCTAAGCCCGGGGCCGGCGGAAATCCAGCCTCGCGGTGCCGCAGCGCAGCATCACGGGAACAGGCGCGCCTTCTCCCAGCCGTCGCCGGCCTTGGTGAACCGCACCCGGTCGTGCAGCCGGAAGGCGCCGTCCTGCCAGAATTCCAGGGCCACGGGCGCCACCCGGAAGCCGGTCCAGTGGGGCGGGCGCGGCACCTCGCCCTCGGGGAAGCGCGCTCCGACCTCCGCCACCGCCCGCTCCAGGGCGCCGCGGCTCTCCAGCGGCTGCGATTGCTGGCTCGCCCAGGCGCCGAGCCGGCTGTCGCGGGGGCGGCTCGCGAAGTAGGCGTCGGCTTCCGCTTCCTCGACCCGGGACACCGGGCCCCGGGCGCGCACCTGCCGGCGCAGGCTCTTCCAGTGGAACAGGAGCGCCGCCTGCGGGTTCTCGGCGAGTTCGAGGCCCTTGGCGGAGCGGGAGTTGGTGTAGAACACGAAGCCGCGCGCGTCGAAGCCCTTGAGCAGGACGATGCGCGCGTCCGGCAGGCCGTCCCGGCCGGCCGTGGCGAGCGTCATGGCGTTCGGATCCTCGGGCTCGCTCCGCTCGGCCTCCGCGAACCAGTCGCGGAACAGCGCCAGGGGATCGGTGCGCTCGGTGAACTCACCGTTCATTAACGCGGCCACGGCATCGTCCTTCCCATGTGACAACCGGATCTGGGGGCAGCCCGGCGTCGCAGCGTCGCGTCGGCGTCCCGGGCCCGTCCCGCGCTCGGTAGAGGTGTAATGCGTCGGCACGTCTGTAAAGGGAATGGGCCAGCGACACGGCGCCCGGGCGTCCTGGCGCTCGCCGTCTCGGTCGCGGCGGGCGGCCTGCTCGGCGTGGCCGGGTGCAGCCAGCCCCTGCTCGTGTTCCAGGCGCAGCCCGAGGCGGCCGCGCCGGCCGCGGAGGATCCGCCGACGACCGGCAGCATCGGCCCGGTCGCGCCGCGGAGTTTCGGCGGCGACCTCTCGGAGGAGGATTGGCGCCGCGCCAAGGCGGCGCTCGCCGTGGCGCTCGACCCGCAGGGGAACGGGCAGCCGGTGAAGTGGGACAATCCCGAGTCCCGGATGCGCGGCATGGTCAACCCGACCGGCCTGCCCTACGTCTCCCGCGACGAGATCTGCCGCAACTTCCTGGCGACGGTGATCGCGCCCACGGGAAGCCGCTTCGTGCGCGGCACCGGCTGCCGCCCGTCCGGCGGCGCCTGGGAGCTGAAGAGCCTGAAGGCGACGCGAGTCCCGGCCTGACGGGCGGCGGGAGGTCCGGGGCTCTGCGTTGCAATGCGGCAACACATCCCCCACATGGACGCCGACGGACTTCATCACGGAGCGCCCCTCGGGCTCCGCAACGGCATTCGGATCCCATGCGCAACCCCTACGACGTGCTCGGCGTCAGCCGCACCGCCGACGAGGCGGAGATCAAGAAGGCCTTCCGCAAGCTGGCGAAGGTCCATCACCCCGACCGCAACAAGAACGACGCGAAGGCCCAGGACCGCTTCGCGGAGGTCAACCAGGCCTACGAGATCCTGGGTGACGCCAAGAAGCGGGCCGAGTTCGACCGCGGCGCCATCGATGCCGAGGGCAAGCCGCGCTTCCAGGGCTTCGAGGGCTTCGGCGGCGGCGGCGGCCCGCGCGGCGGCTTCTCGGGCTTCGACTTCGAGTCGATGGCCCGCGCGCGTGGCGGCGCGGCGCCCGGGGGCGGCGCGGGCTTCGGCGAGGACATCTTCTCCCACCTCTTCGGCGAGGCCTTCCGCAGCGCCGGCGCGGCCGGCGGCGCGCGCACCACGGCGCAGAAGGGCGACGACGTCGCGGCGGAACTCACCGTCTCCCTCGACCAGGTGGCGAGCGAGGCCAAGCTGCGGCTCGCCCTCCCGTCGGGCCGCGAGGTGGACGTCGTGGTGCCCAAGGGCGTGACGGACGGGCAGGTCATCCGCCTGCGCGGCCTCGGCCATCCCGGCCGGGGCGGCGGCGACGCGGGCGACGCGCTCCTCACCATCCGCATCGCCGCCGATCCGCGCTTCCAGATCGAGGGGGCGGACCTGCGCACCAGCGTCGAGGTGCCCCTCGAGGACGCGGTGCTGGGCGGCCCGGTGCGGATCCAGACCCTCACCGGCGCGGTCGAGATGAAGATCCCGCCGATGACGAGTTCCGGCCGCACCTTCCGGTTGCGCGGCAAGGGCCTGCCGCGCAAGGACGGCACGCGGGGCGATCTCCTGGCGAACGTGGCCGTCGTGCTCCCCGAGACCGCCGACGAGGCGCTCCTGGATTACGCCCGCAAGCGGCGCAGCGCTCGCGCCACCACCGGGTGAGGAGCGGGCGGGCGGGGTGGACCCGGCTCCGTGGCGCGGCTGTCCGGGGACAATCCAAGGCCCCTGGACTGCGCCTTGGTTTCCGGACAACGCCGTTCAGACAACAAACTCCGCGTGTCCAGCTCGCGCGGGATCCCCTCTCCCGAGTGGGAGAGGGGTAGGGGTGAGGGACGGACGCTTCAGCAAGAAGGCGGGACCGCGCCGCTGGCAGCGCGACGGTTCTGACATTTTGCTGAAGCCGAGCCACCCTCACGCAGGATCTCCGATCCCCCGGCCCCTCTCCCACTCGGGCTTGCGGATTCACAGAACGCCAAAAATACAAACAGGGCAGATGTTTACATCGACACACGACGGTTCTCGGGTGGGGCGCGGGGAACCCCTCTCCCGTGCGGGAGAGGGGCAGGGGTGAGGGTCCAGGTGGTTCAGCAAGAAAACTGAACCGTCCCGCTACCAGCACCGACCATTGCGGATGCTTGCGGCACGGTCCGGGACCCTCACCCCTACCCCTCTCCCGCACGGGGGAGGGGATCCCGCGGGTCTCCTCGGTTCCGTTCAAGCGACTGCGAAAGAAGCGCTTTTTCATTCCGATAGGAGAAGTGTGAACACGCTAGCCCACTCGGGAGAGGGGAGAAGTGCCTCTGATTTTCCCCGAACAGCCCTGTCCGCGGAGGGGGGAGGGGTTCATCCCCCGGTGCCCGCCCCTCCGATCGCAAGGGCTTTCCGCTCCCTTCGCACCCGGCTAACCTCGCGCGTCAAGAAGCGGGCCGCCCCGCACTCCCTCCGCCTGGAAGTCGACAGCGCCCGCATGCCTCGCACCCGTCCCGGTGCCAGTCCCCACGATGAGGCCGATCCGCCCCGGCGCGCCCGGGCCGGCGCCGTGCGGCTGTCGCCCGACGGGCAACTCGTCGTGGCCCCGGCCGCCCGCGCCCGGGCGGCTCCGCCCTCGGCCGATGCGCGCCTCCTCGCCATCGCGGCCGAGCACCTGCGCCGCGTCGGGCACCGGCAGGTCACGGTGGTCGCCGTCGCGGCCGAGGCGGGCATGACGCACGCCAACGTCTACCGCTACTTCCCGTCGAAGACCGCGCTCGTCGACGCGGTGGCCGGGCGCTGGCAGCGGGAGGTCGAGACGGAACTCGCCGCCATCGCGGACGCCCCCGACCCGGCCGACGACAAGCTGGAGCGCCTGCTCACCGCTCTCGCGGCCCTGCAGCGGGAGGTGCTCGCCCAGGACCCGCACCTCTTCGCCGTCCATCTCGACGCGACGGTGGAGTCCCGCCCGATCGCCCGGCGCCACCGCGGCCGCCTGCGCACCCTCGTGGAGCGCGTCGTCGACGAGGGGCTGAACGGGGGGGCCTTCCAGCTCCGCGACCGGGAGCGGGCGCTCGCCTTCGTGTTCGACGCCAGCCACCGCTTCCTTCATCCGGCCTCGATCCAGCTCGACGCGGAGGTGCCGCGGGACCTGATCGAGGCGCGGCTCGGCGCCGTCATCCGGGCGATCCTGCGGGTGCTGCGCACCGGGACGCTCTGACGAATGACATTCGGGGCATGATGTAACAATCCCTGTGTGTTCTGCTAAGATGTTGAGCTAGAGAAGAAATCGGATCCGCATGAGGATCCGGGAGAGGGTCGGGGCGGCCCGAACCCTGCGTCCGGGAGCGGCTTCGGGTTGTCCGCCATTGGCTTTTCGGCCAAACAAGCCGCGCCGGCGCGGGGCACCTCGCGAGGCGGACCCCGGCCCCAGACGGTTCCACCCAAAGCCGCGAAGGATCGGTTCTCATATGGCACGCAAGAAGATCGCGCTGATCGGCGCCGGGCAGATCGGCGGAACCCTCGCGCACCTCGTCGGCCTCAAGGAACTCGGCGACGTCGTCCTGTTCGACATCGCCGACGGCGTCCCGCAGGGGAAGGGCCTCGACATCGCGGAATCCGCCCCGGTCGACGGCTTCGACGCGAAGTACGCGGGCGCCAGCGACTACGCCGCCATCGCGGGGGCCGACGTGGTGATCGTCACCGCGGGCGTGCCGCGCAAGCCCGGCATGAGCCGCGACGACCTGATCGGCATCAACCTGAAGGTGATGGAGCAGGTCGGCACCGGCATCAAGACGCATGCCCCGAACGCCTTCGTGATCTGCATCACCAACCCGCTCGACGCGATGGTCTGGGCGCTGCAGAAGTTCTCGGGCCTCGCCCCGAACAAGATCGTCGGCATGGCCGGCGTGCTCGATTCCGCCCGCTTCCGCCACTTCCTGGCCGAGGAGTTCGGGGTCTCGGTCGAGGACGTCACCGCCTTCGTGCTCGGCGGCCACGGCGACGACATGGTGCCGCTGGTGCGCTACTCGACGGTGGCCGGCGTGCCCCTGCCCGACCTCGTGAAGATGGGCTGGACCACCCAGGAGAAGCTCGACGCCATGGTCGAGCGGACCCGCAAGGGCGGCGGCGAGATCGTCAACCTGCTCAAGACCGGCTCGGCCTTCTACGCCCCGGCGGCCTCGGCCATCGCCATGGCGGAGAGCTACCTGAAGGACAAGAAGCGCGTCCTGCCCTGCGCCGCCCACCTGTCGGGCCAGTACGGCATCGACGGCCTGTTCATCGGCGTGCCGATCGTGATCGGCGAGAACGGCGTCGAGCGCGTGGTCGAGGTCGCATTCTCCCCGGAGGAGAAGGCGATGTTCGACAAGTCCGTCGCCTCGGTGAAGGGCCTGGTCGAGGCCTGCAAGGGCATCAACTCCGCCCTGGCCTGAGAGGCCAGGGGGCGAATGGGGAATGGCGAATAGCGAATGGGGGCGCCCGCGGCGTCCCCGTTCCGCGCCGACTGCCATTCGCCACTCGCCATTCGCCATTCGCCTATCGGGAAGCATCCATGAACATCCACGAATACCAAGCCAAGGCGGTGCTGAAGGAGTTCGGCCTGCCCGTGTCGAACGGCAAGGCCATCTTCAAGGCGAGCGAGGCCGAGGCCGCCGCCAAGGAGCTCGGCGGGCCGCTCTGGGTGGTGAAGTCCCAGATCCACGCCGGCGGGCGCGGCAAGGGCAAGTTCAAGGAGGCCGAGGCCGGCGAGAAGGGCGGCGTGCGCCTCGCCAAGTCGGTCGAGGAGGTGAAGACCTTCGCCGAGCAGATGCTCGGGCGCACCCTCGTGACCGTGCAGACCGGCGAGGCCGGCAAGCAGGTCAACCGCCTCTACGTCGAGGACGGCTCGGACATCGAGACCGAGTTCTACCTCTCGATGCTGGTCGACCGCGCCACCGGCCGGGTCGCGTTCGTGGTCTCCACCGAGGGCGGCATGGACATCGAGCAGGTCGCCCACGACAGCCCTGAGAAGATCGTCACCTTCTCGGTCGATCCGGCCACTGGCGTGATGCCCCACCACGGCCGCGCGGTGGCCAAGGCGCTGGGCCTCACCGGCCCGCTCGCCAAGGAGGCGGAGGATCTCACCGCTAAGCTCTACCAGGCGTTCACCGCCAAGGACATGAGCATGCTGGAGATCAACCCGCTGATCGTGACCACGGACGGGCATCTGAAGTGCCTGGACGCCAAGATCTCCTTCGACTCGAACGCTCTCTACCGCCGCCCGGAGATCGTGCAGCTGCGCGACACCACCGAGGAGGACGAGAAGGAGATCGAGGCCTCGAAGTACGACCTCGCCTACATCGCGCTCGACGGCACCATCGGCTGCATGGTCAACGGCGCCGGCCTCGCCATGGCGACGCTCGACATCATCAAGCTCTACGGCGAGGAGCCGGCGAACTTCCTCGATGTCGGCGGCGGCGCCTCCGAGGAGAAGGTGACGGCGGCCTTCAAGATCATCACCGCCGACCCGAACGTGAAAGGGATCCTCGTCAACATCTTCGGCGGGATCATGAAGTGCGACGTGATCGCCAACGGCGTGATCGCGGCCGTGAAGGCGGTCGGCCTGCAGGTGCCCCTGGTGGTGCGCCTGGAGGGCACGAACGTCGAGAAGGGCAAGGAGATCATCCGCTCGTCCGGGCTGAACGTCATCCCGGCGGACGATCTCGACGACGCCGCCCAGAAGATCGTCGCGGCCGTGCGCCAGCGCTGACGCCCTGAAACGCTAAGCACCGGAGCTCACGTCCGTGTCCATCCTGATCGACAAGACCACCAAGGTGATCTGCCAGGGCTTCACCGGCAAGAACGGCACCTTCCATTCCGAGCAGGCGATCGCCTACGGCACCAAGATGGTCGGCGGCACCTCGCCCGGGAAGGGCGGCTCGACCCATCTCGGCCTGCCCGTCTTCGACACGGTGCAGGAGGCCCGCGCGGCCACCGGCGCCGACGCCTCGGTCGTCTACGTGCCGCCGCCGGGCGCCGCCGACGCGATCTGCGAGGCGATCCAGGCCGAGATCCCACTCATCGTCTGCATCACCGAGGGCATCCCGGTCCTCGACATGGTGCGGGTGAAGCGGGCGCTCGAAGGCTCGAAGTCGCGGCTCATCGGCCCGAACTGCCCCGGCATCGTCACGGCGGGCGAGTCGAAGATCGGCATCATGCCGGCCAACATCTTCAAGCCCGGCTCGGTCGGCATCGTGTCGCGCTCCGGCACGCTGACCTACGAGGCGGTGTTCCAGACCTCGAACGAGGGCCTCGGCCAGACGACGGCGGTCGGCATCGGCGGCGACCCGGTCAAGGGCACCGAGTTCATCGACATGCTGGAGATGTTCCTCCGCGACGAGAAGACCGAGTCGATCGTGATGATCGGCGAGATCGGCGGCTCGGCCGAGGAGGAAGCCGCGCAGTTCATCCGCGACGAGGCCAAGCGCGGGCGCAAGAAGCCGATGGTCGGCTTCATCGCCGGCCGCACGGCGCCTCCGGGCCGCCGCATGGGCCACGCGGGCGCGATCATCTCGGGCGGCAAGGGCGGCGCCGAGGACAAGATCGCCGCCATGGAGGAGGCCGGCATCCGCGTCTCCCCGTCGCCGGCCCGGCTCGGCAAGACCCTCGTCGAGGTCCTGAAGGGCTAACCTCCGATCGATGCGTCCCGCGCATGGCTGAGCCCTGCGCGGGGCCGCCAACCGGATCCCATATCGGGGCTGCATTCCCTCGAACGCAGCCCGGACGGGCCGCTCGCCCGCTCCCCCGGGAGCCCGACCGAGCCCAGAACCGCGGGTAGACAGACGCCATGGCACGCCAGGACGCGAACGAAACCCTTCTCGGGACCTCCTTCCTCTACGGGGCGAACGCCGCCTACATCGAGGAGCTCTACGCCGCCTACACGAAGGACCCGAACTCCGTCGATCCGGAGTGGCAGCGGTTCTTCGCCGGCCTGAAGGAGGAGAAGGCGATCGTCGTCAAGAACGCCGAAGGGGCGTCCTGGACGAAGCCGAACTGGCCGGTGGCCGCCAACGGCGAACTGGTCTCGGCGCTGGACGGCAACTGGTCGGTCCTGGAGAAGGCGGTCGGCGACAAGATCAAGGCCCGCTCCGAGGCCAAGGGCCCCCCGGCGGCGCCCGCCGACGTGCAGCAGGCGACGAAGGATTCCGTGCGCGCGATCATGCTGATCCGCGCCTACCGCATGCGCGGCCACCTGCACGCCAAGCTCGACCCGCTCGGCCTGCAGCCGCGCGGCGACCACGAGGAACTGCACCCGCAGCATTACGGGTTCACGGAAGCCGATTGGGATCGCCCGATCTTCCTCGACAACGTGCTGGGGCTCGAATTCTCCACGATCCGCGAGATCGTGGCGATCCTGGAGCGCACCTACTGCCAGACGCTCGGCGTCGAGTTCATGCACATCTCCGACCCCGAGGAGAAGGCCTGGATCCAGGAGCGCATCGAGGGCAAGGACAAGGAGATCTCCTTCACCGAGCAGGGCCGCCGGGCGATCCTCAACAAGCTGATCGAGGCCGAGGGCTTCGAGAAGTTCCTCGACCTCAAGTACACGGGCACGAAGCGCTTCGGCCTCGACGGCTCGGAGGCGATGGTCCCGGCGCTGGAGCAGATCATCAAGCGCGGCGGTGCGCTCGGCGTGAAGGAGATCGTGATCGGCATGGCCCATCGCGGCCGGCTGAACGTGCTCGCCACCGTGATGGGCAAGCCGTTCCGGGCGATCTTCCACGAGTTCAAGGGCGGCTCGGCCTCGCCGGCGGAGGTCGAGGGCTCGGGCGACGTCAAGTACCATCTGGGTGCGTCGAGCGACCGGACCTTCGACGGGAACGACGTCCACCTGTCGCTGACCGCCAACCCGTCGCACCTGGAGATCGTCGACCCGGTGGTGCTGGGGAAGGTCCGCGCCAAGCAGGACCAGCACAACGACGCCCCCGACGAGCGCACCACGGTGCTGCCGCTCCTCATCCACGGCGACGCGGCCTTCGCGGGCCAGGGCGTGGTGGCGGAGTGCCTCGGCCTGTCGGGCCTGAAGGGCCACCGCACCGGCGGCTCGATCCACTTCATCATCAACAACCAGATCGGCTTCACCACCGACCCGCGCTTCTCGCGCTCCTCGCCCTACCCGTCCGACGTGGCGAAGATGGTCGAGGCGCCGATCTTCCACTGCAACGGCGACGATCCCGAATCCGTGGTCTTCGCCGCCAAGGTGGCGACCGAGTACCGGCAGAAGTTCCACAAGCCGGTCGTGATCGACATGCTGTGCTACCGCCGCTTCGGTCACAACGAGGGTGACGAGCCGGCGTTCACGCAGCCGAAGATGTACCAGATCATCCGCAAGCACCCCTCGACGCTGGAGATCTACTCCAAGCGCCTGGTCGAGGCCGGGGCCGTCAAGGAGACCGACCTGGAGGCCCGCAAGGCGGAGTTCCGCGCCACCCTCGACAGCGAGTTCGAGATCGCCAACGCCTACAAGGCCAACAAGGCGGACTGGCTCGACGGCCGCTGGTCGGGCCTGAAGTCGGTGCGCGAGGACGAGGACGATCCGCGCCGCGGCCGCACCGGCGTGCCGGTCGAGACCCTGCGCGAGATCGCGGGGCGCATCACCAGCGTGCCGGCGAACTTCCACGTCCACCGCACGATCCAGCGCTTCCTCGACAACCGCGCCAGGGCGATCGAGACCGGCGAGGGAATCGACTGGGCGACCGCCGAGGCGCTGGCCTTCGGCTCGCTGCTGCTGGAGAACCACCGGGTCCGGCTCTCGGGCCAGGACGTGGAGCGCGGCACCTTCTCTCAGCGCCACTCGGTGCTGATCGACCAGGAGAACGAGGAGCGCTACACGCCCCTCAACCACATCCGCGAGGGCCAAGCCCGCTACGAGGTCATCAACTCGATGCTCTCGGAGGAGGCGGTGCTCGGCTTCGAGTACGGCTACTCCCTGGCCGAGCCGAACGCGCTGGTGCTCTGGGAAGCGCAGTTCGGCGACTTCGCCAACGGCGCCCAGGTGGTGATCGACCAGTTCATCTCCTCGGGCGAGCGCAAGTGGCTGCGCATGTCGGGCCTCGTGATGCTGCTGCCCCACGGCTACGAGGGCCAGGGGCCGGAGCATTCCTCGGCCCGGCTGGAGCGCTACCTCCAGCTCTGCGCCGAGGACAACATGCAGGTCGCCAACTGCACGACTCCGGCGAACTACTTCCACATCCTGCGCCGGCAGCTGAAGCGCGACTTCCGCAAGCCGCTCGTCCTGATGACCCCGAAGTCGCTGCTGCGCCACAAGCGGGCGGTGTCGCGCCTCGACGATTTCACCGATGGATCGAGCTTCCACCGGGTGCTGTGGGACGATGCCGAGAAGAGCTCGGACGGCGTCAAGCTCGTCAAGGACGACAAGATCCGCCGCGTCGTGCTCTGCTCGGGCAAGGTCTACTACGACCTGTTCGAGGAGCGCGAGAAGCGGGGCGTCAACGACGTCTACCTGATGCGCGTCGAGCAGCTCTACCCGTTCCCGCTGAAGTCGCTGGCCGGCGAGGTGTCGCGGTTCCGCAACGCCGAGGTGGTCTGGTGCCAGGAGGAGCCCAAGAACATGGGGTCCTGGACCTTCGTCGAGCCCTATCTCGAATGGGTGCTCAACCAGGCCGGCGCCTCCAACAAGCGCCCGCGCTACATCGGGCGCCCGGCCTCGGCCTCGACGGCCGCCGGCCTGATGTCGAAGCACCTCGCCCAGCTCCAGGCCTTCCTCAACGAGGCCCTGGCGGTCTGACGAGGTTCGGCCGATGGCGGCGACCTTCTTCCGCGGGCTGATCGCCCCCCGGGCCTCGGTGCCGGGGGGCCTGACGCCCGCGGAGGCGCGCGCCGTGCAGGCGCAGGCCGCCGAGGCGGCGCGGGCGCGAGCCTTCCTGGACGCCGACCCGGGCCGGCCGGGCTCGGCGTCCGGCACCGAGATCCATCCGCCGCCGCGGCTCCACCCCGGGCGCGCTGCGGCCCCCCCTTCCACCGCCGACTGACAAGGAGGCGCCCCCCGCGGGGCGCGATGCCATGGCCACCGAAATCCGCGTCCCGACCCTGGGCGAATCCGTCAACGAGGCCACGATCGGCCGCTGGTTCAAGAAGCCCGGCGACACCGTGAAGGCCGACGAGCCCCTGGTGGAACTCGAGACCGACAAGGTGACCCTCGAGGTCAACGCCCCCGCCGCGGGCAAGCTCGGCGACATCGTCGCCAAGGACGGCGAGACGGTGGAGCCGGGCGCGCTCCTCGGCTCGATCGTCGAGGGCGCCGGCAACGGCGCCGCCGAGCCCGCCCCCAAGGCGGCCGCGCCGGCGGGGCCGGCACCCGCGGCCGCCCCGGCCCAGACCTCCTCGGCCTCCTACGGCACGCACGGCGATGCGGCCCCGGCGGGTGCCCGCCCGACTCAGGACCACGGCCCGGCCGTGGCCCGCCTCGCCCAGGAGACCGGCGTCAACCCCGGCAGCCTGCAGGGCAGCGGCAAGGACGGCCGCGTGACCAAGGGCGACATGCTGGCGGCGGCCGCCTCCGGCGCCGCGGCGCCCGCCCCGGCCCCCCTGCCGCAGGTCGCCCGGGCCCCTTCCTCGGCGGACGATGCCGCGCGCGAGGAGCGCGTGCGGATGACCAAGCTGCGGCAGACCATCGCCCGGCGCCTCAAGGACGCGCAGAACATCGCGGCCATGCTGACGACGTTCAACGACGTCGACATGGGCGCCGTCATGGCCCTGCGCCAGCAGTACAAGGACGTGTTCGAGAAGAAGCACGGCACGAAGCTCGGCTTCATGGGCTTCTTCACCAAGGCGGTGATCCAGGCCCTGAAGGACGTGCCGGCGGTGAACGCCGAGATCGATGGCCAGGACATCGTCTACAAGAACTATTACCACATCGGCATCGCGGTCGGGACCGACAAGGGCCTGGTCGTGCCGGTGGTGCGCGACGCCGACAATTTGTCGATCGCCGGCGTCGAGAAGACGATCGCGAATTTCGGCCGCAAGGCGCGCGACGGCAAGCTGTCGATCGATGAGATGCAGGGCGGCACCTTCACGATCACCAATGGCGGCATCTACGGCTCGCTGATGTCGACGCCGATCCTCAACGCGCCGCAATCGGGCATCCTCGGCATGCACCGCATCGAGGAGCGGCCGGTGGTGCGGGGCGGCAAGATCGAGGCGCGGCCGATGATGTACCTCGCCCTGTCCTACGATCACCGGATCGTGGACGGGAAGGAGGCCGTGACCTTCCTGGTGCGGGTCAAGGAGGCCCTGGAGGACCCGGCGCGGCTCGTGCTGGATCTCTGAGACGGTTTTCGGGCGGCGCGGCGGCTAACCCCACTCCCGAGCGGGAGAGGGGCAGGGGTGAGGGCCCCGGACCGTGCCGCACCAGGGCTGAACGGCCGTGCCGGGAGCGGCACGGTTCATTTCTTGCTGAACCATCCGAACCCTCACCCCATCCCCTCTCCCGTTCGGGAGAGGGGATCCCGCGCGGCCGAACCACGGCCGTGGGAGAGCGAAGGACGGCGCACGATGGACAAGGTCTTGGTCGTCACCGGGGGCAGCCGCGGCATCGGGCGGGCGGTGTGCCTGCTCGCAGCGCGGCGGGGCTGGCGCGTCTGCCTCTCCTACGTGGCGAAGGCCGAGGCCGCCGAGGCGGTGGTGCGCGAGATCGAGGCCGGGGGTGGCACGGCGCTGGCGGTGCGCAGCGACGTCGCGGTCGAGGCCGACGTGATCGCGCTGTTCCAGGCGGCCGACACGCTCGGGCCGCTCGGCGGGCTCGTCAACAATGCCGGCGTGGTCGACTACCCGGCCCGCGTCGAGGACATGGACGCTGCCCGCCTCACCCGGATGATGACCACCAACATCGTCGGCTCCTTCCTCTGCGCGGCCCAAGCGGTGAAGCGGATGTCGACGAAGCATGGCGGGAGCGGCGGCGCCATCGTCAACCTCTCCTCGGTGGCGGCCCGACTCGGGGCGCCCAACCAGTACGTGGACTACGCGGCCTCGAAGGGCGCCATCGACACCTTCACGACCGGCCTCGCGATCGAGGTCGCCGAGGAGGGCATCCGGGTGAACGCCCTGGCGCCCGGCCTGATCGACACCGAGATCCACGCGAGCGGCGGCCAGCCCGACCGGGCGCACCGGCTCGCCCCCTCGGTGCCGATGCGGCGCGTCGGCACCGCCGAGGAGATCGCCGCGCCGATCCTCTGGCTCCTCTCGGACGAGGCCTCCTACACGACCGGCACCATCGTGACGGTCTCGGGCGGCCGCTGATTTTCTCATTCCTTTCCATCGATGCCGGCCCGGTGCCCGCGGCGCCGCCGGCCCACATGCGGGTTCACGACCATGTCCTACGATCTCGTCGTCATCGGCACCGGTCCCGGCGGCTACGTCTGCGCCCTGCGGGCCGCGCAGCTCGGCCTGAAGACCGCCGTCGTGGAGAAGCGACCCACCCACGGCGGCACCTGCCTCAACGTCGGCTGCATCCCCTCGAAGGCCCTGCTGCACGCCTCCGAGGCGTTCGAGGAGACCACGAAGCACCTGCCGGCGCTCGGCATCACGGTGGGTGAGCCGCAGCTCGACCTCGCGAAGATGATGGCCTTCAAGCAGGAGGGCGTCGACGGCAACACCAAGGGCGTCGCCTACCTGCTCAAGAAGAACGGCGTCGAGACCTTCCAGGGCGTCGGGCGCCTCGCCGGCGCCGGCCGCGTCGAGGTCACCGCCGAGGACGGCGGCAATCACCTGCTGGAGACGAAGAACATCGTCATCGCGACCGGGTCCGACGTGGCGAACCTGCCGGGCGTGACCATCGACGAGGAGGTCGTGGTCTCCTCGACCGGCGCCCTCGACCTCAAGGCGGTGCCCGGCAAGCTGCTGATCATCGGCGCGGGCGTGATCGGCCTCGAACTCGGCTCGGTGTGGCGGCGCCTCGGCGCCGAGGTGACGGTGGTCGAGTATCTCGACCGCATCCTGCCGGGCATGGACGGCGAGGTCGGCAAGCAGTTCCAGCGCATCCTGGAGAAGCAGGGCGTCAAGTTCCGCCTCTCCTCCAAGGTGACGGGGGTCGAGCGGACCAACGCGGGCGCCAAGGTCACGGTCGAGCCCGCCGCGGGCGGCCAGAGCGAGGCGCTCGACGCCGACGTGGTGCTGGTGGCGATCGGGCGCGTGCCCTACACGGCGGGCCTCGGCCTCGACACGGTCGGCGTCCAGCTCGACAACAAGGGCCGGATCCTCACCGACAACCACTACGCCACGAACGTCACCGGCATCTACGCCATCGGCGACGTGATCGCCGGGCCGATGCTGGCCCACAAGGCCGAGGACGAGGGCGTCGCCGTGGCGGAGATCCTCGCCGGCAAGGCCGGGCACGTGAATTACGGCGTGATCCCGAACGTGGTCTACACCACGCCGGAGGTCGCCTCGGTCGGCAAGTCCGAGGAGGAGCTGAAGAAGGACGGGATCACCTACAAGACCGGCAAGTTCCCCTTCACGGCGAACGGTCGGGCCAAGGTCAACCACACCACGGACGGGTTCGTGAAGGTCCTGGCCGATGCCACGACCGACCGGGTGCTCGGCGTGCACATCGTGGGTCCGGAGGCCGGCAACCTGATCATGGAGGTGGCCGTGGCGATGGAGTTCGGCGCCTCCTCGGAGGACATCGCCCGCACCTGCCACGCGCACCCGACCCTTACCGAGGCGGTGAAGGAGGCGGCGCTGGCGGTGGAGAAGCGCGCGCTGCACATGTGAGGCGGGGGCAGGCGCCGTTCCGGCACCTGCCCATCCCGATCGCGACCCCGATCCGCCAGGACAGGGCCGCGACAGGGATGTCTAGCGGAACAGGATCGGGGAGGGTCCCGCCGACGCTGCCGTCGGCTCACGGAGCCTTCTTGGTCTCCATGCAGGTGGCGAGCCGGTCGAAGGCTTGGTGCATGCCCGCGAGGTTGAACGCGGCGGTGATGCCGTTGGCCTCGACGGTCAGGGCCTTGCCGCTTGTCAGTGCGACCACGGCCTCGCGGGTGCTGGGCACGTCGAGGCTGACCGTCCGCGCCGTATCGGCCGTGACGGCGAACGGGATCGCGGCGCCCTGGTCGACGCTCCACTGGCCCTTCACCGCCAATCCCTTCTCGATGGGAAACTTGGCCGCGTGGGCGATCAGCCCGACGGACTGGCCGACGCCCACCAGGGAGAGCCCGGCGGACTCGTTGACGGCCATGCAGCCGGCGAAGTCCTTGCCCTCGCCGATCGTCGTCACGACGTAGCCGCCAGCCGGAGCCGGAGCCGGAGCCGGAGCCGGAGCCGGAGCCGGAGCCGGCACGGCCGCCGCCGCGGTCGGTTTGGCGAGGTTGCAGCGGCGCAGGGACTCGTAGCCGTCGGCGAAGTTCGGGATCTTGAAGTCGGCCTTGCCGTCGTCGAACGTCAGGACGATCTCCCGGGCCGCCAGCAGGAACGGCACGATGGCATCGGGAAACTGCGAGACCAGGGTGGCTCCGTCGCCGATCCAGGTCGCCTTGGGCGCATAGACCTTCTTGTCGAGGCTGAGCGGCGCCTTCACCGTCTCCTTCTTGTCCCACGCCCACTTCTCGTAGACGAGCGCGAGACGCACGTCGCTGCCGCTGAGGGTGAAGACGATGCCGTTGGCGGCGCCGCCGTCCTCCATGTCCTTGTACACGTGGCTCATCACACAGGTATCAGAACCGTACTTGCCGTCCGTTCGCTCGACCTCCCAGCCCTTGACGGTCTCGAAGGGCGTGTCGGCGGCGCGGGCAGGGGCCGCGGCTTCAACAACGAGAAGGGACGCGACGATGGCGCGTGCCGGAGAGCGGAGCATGGGACATCCTTGGGCCGACGACCGGCGTGACGCAACGGCGTTTGGGGGTGGTCAGGTCCCGGAAGACTGACGGATGTGTCGGCAAGGACCGAGACTGGCCCTAAACGTCGCCCCCTCATCCTGCAAGGGACGACGGCGCTGTTCCGCACGACCGTGCGGACTCATCGTGAAGATCACGCTGCCATCCGTCCCGCGTGAGGGGCGGTGTCGCGTCCGCAGGCTCAGCCCAGCTCGTCGTTCAGGAACCCGCGCACCGCCTCCGCGTCGATCCCCGGCGCGATGAAACTCCGCCCGATCCCCCGGGCCAGGATGAAGGTCAGGGCGCCATCGCGCACCTTCTTGTCCTGGCGCATGGCGTCGAGGATCTCCTCCGCCGTCCCACATCCGCCCGGCACCTGGGCCAGCGTCGTGGGCAGGCCGGCGAGCGCGAGGTGGTTCGCCACCCGCCCCGCATCCTGGCCCGGGCAGAGGCCGAGCCGGGCCGAGAAGCGGAAGGCCAGCGCGAGCCCGATCGCCACCGCCTCGCCGTGGACGAGCCGGCTGGACTCGTAGCGCGTCAGCCGCTCCAGGGCGTGCGCGAAGGTGTGGCCGAGGTTCAGGAGCGCCCGCTCTCCGTCCTCCCGCTCGTCGCGCACCACGACGCCCGCCTTGGCGCGGCAGCAGGCGGCCACGGCCTCCTCCCGGGCCGGGCCGCCGGAGAAGATCTCGCCGAAATGGGCCTCGCACCAGCCGAAGAAGTCCGGGTCGTCGATGAGCCCGTACTTCGCGACCTCGGCGTACCCGGCCCGCATCTCGCGGGGCGACAGGGTGTCGAGGGCGGCGGTGTCGGCGAGGACCAGGCTCGGCTGGTGGAAGGCGCCGATCAGGTTCTTGCCGTGGGGCGAGTTGATGCCGGTCTTGCCGCCAACCGAGGAATCCACCTGCGCGAGCAGGCTCGTCGGCGCCTGGACGAAGCGCACGCCCCGCCGCAGCACGGCCGCCGCGAAGCCCGCCAGATCCCCGACCACGCCGCCGCCCAGCGCCAGGACGAGGTCGCGCCGCTCGACCCGGTGGGCGAGGAGCGCGTCGCAGACCTCCGTGAGGCAGGCGTAGCTCTTCGAGCCCTCGCCCGGCGGCACCGTGATCATGACGGCGCGCAGGCCTGCCTGCCGCAGGGCGTCCATGACCGCCCCGCCGTAGAGGCCCGCCACGGTGGCGTCGCTCACCACCGCCACCGCCTTGGCGCCGAGCTGCGCGCAGCGCGCGCCGACCTCGGCGAGCAGCCCGCGGCCGACCAGGATGTCGTAGGCGCGCCCGCCGTCGAGGGGCACGTGGACCGTCCGCGGCGCGCTCATTGGGCGGCGACGCCCCGCGCCGACGGGTCGCCGTGGAAGGAGGCGTCGAGGGCTTCGAGCACGTCCTGCACCACCCGGTCCTGGGAGACCTCGCGGGAGGGCACCATCAGGTCCGCGCTGCCGTAGATCGGGTGGCGGATGTCCATGAGCCGGCGCATCGTTCCTTCGGGATCCTCGTTCTGCAGGAGGGGGCGGCTCGGCCGCTTGCGCACCCGGCGCATCAGCACGTCGAGCTCCGCCTTGAGCCAGACCGAGACGCCGGATTCCGCGATGCGGCGGCGCGTCTCGGGCCGCATGAAGGCGCCGCCGCCCGTCGCCAGCACCATCGGCCCGTCGCGCAGCAGGCGGGCGATCACCCGCTCCTCGCCGTCCCGGAAGCTCGTCTCGCCGTAGATCGCGAAGATGTCCGCGATCGTCAGCCCGGCCGCGGCCTCGATCTCGTGATCGGCGTCCATGAAGATCATGCCGAGCCGCCCGGCGAGGCGGCGGCCGACCGTGCTCTTGCCCGCCCCCATCAGGCCCACCAGGACGATCGAGCGCTGGCCGAGCCCGCGGCGCACGCGGGCCTCGATCGTCTCGTCCGGGGAAGAAGGCTCAATCATGCGGCGTTCTTAGCCTGTTTTCCCGGCGGCGTGAAACACGTGCGAATACGGTCGCCGAGGCGGCTCCTCGGCACCCGCGCAACAGCGCCCGCGTTTCCATCACGGCCCCCGCCCGCTCCCTTGCCACGGCACCGGGTGCGTGGTCGAACCGTGCCGCACTGCAACCGTAACGACCCGTCACGCCACCTTCCAACTCCGACACCAGCGAGGCCCGCCGGACGTGCCGACCCTCTTCCGTTTCCTGGCCATCGTGGCGATCCTGGCCGGGCTCGTCGTCGCGGCGATGTTCGCGCTCGCGACCTTCGTCGAGCCGACCCCCCGGGAGATCACCGTGACGATCCCGAGTTCGAAGCTCCAGCCCCCGACCAAGTGAGCCGATGGCGGGCGCGCGCGCCGGGCTGATGCAGCCCTATCTCGACATGCTGGCGGCGGAGCGGGGCGCATCGGCGAACACCCTGGCCGCCTACCGGCGGGACCTCGACGATTACCTCGCCCACCTCGCCGCGGAGGGGCTCGACCCGGTCGCGGTGGCGGCGCCGGCCGTGCGGGCCTACATGGCCGACCTCGCGGATCGCGGCCTCAAGGCCTCCTCGGCGGCGCGGCGCCTCTCGTGCATCCGCGGCTTCCACCGCTTCCTCTACGCGGAGGGCTACGCCCCCGCGGACCCCACCGCCCCGGTTTCCGGCCCGAAGCGCGCCAAGGCGCTCCCGAAGGTGCTCTCCGTCGCCGAGGTCGACCGGCTGCTCGCCGTCGCCAAGGAGGCGGCGGAGCGGGCGCCCCACCCCGGCGAGGCGGCCCGCGCCCTGCGCATGCTCTGCCTGCTCGAACTCCTCTACGCCACGGGCCTGCGCGTCTCCGAACTGGTCTCGCTGCCGCGCACCGCCGCGACCACGAAGGAGCGCTTCCTGATGGTGCGCGGCAAGGGCGGCCGCGAGCGGCTGGTTCCGCTCACCGACATCGCCCGGGACGCCATGGCGGCGCATCTGCGCCACCTGACCGTGCCCGGACCATGGCTGTTTCCCGCCGACAGCGAGAGCGGGCACCTCACCCGGCAGGCCTTCGCCCGCGACCTGAAGGCGGTGGCCGGCGCCGCCGGGATCCGGGCCGACCGGGTGAGCCCGCACGTCCTGCGCCACGCCTTCGCCAGCCACCTGCTGCAGAACGGCGCCGACCTGCGCGTCGTGCAGGAACTCCTCGGCCACGCGGACATCGCGACGACGCAGATCTACACCCACGTGCTCGACGAGCGCCTCAAGAGCATGGTGCGCGACCTCCATCCCTTGGCCGATCCCTCGGCCGATTCCCTGGTGGACGAATGACCGGACCGATCCACACCTTCCTCTCGGGCCGGGGCCGGGGCCGCGACGGGCGCGGGCGCCTCCTCTCCGACGTGCTCGCCTTCGACGATCTGCGCATCGAGGCGGTGCACGACTTCATCCAATGGTGCTTCCCGCTCCGCGAGGCGAGCCGCGCGGTGCCGGACGCGCCCGTGCTCGGCCCGGACGAGGCCGAGGCGATCCGCGCCGATCCGGCGGCCCTCGCGGGCCTGCGGGCGGCGCGCGACCGGATGCAGCGCTTCTACGGAGAGACCGACGGCTGGCTCGTGCCCCGCGACCACAACCACCTGCGCATCACCCGGATCGTCACGGCCCTGCGCGACCTCCTGGGCCGCGAGGAGGCGGCGGCGTTCCTCGCCGTCGTGCTGGCCCGGGACGAGGGCGCGGGCCGGCCGGTGAACCGCGAGAGCGTCGCGTTCTGGCAACGCGCCCTGGGGTAGGCTGGCGCGGGACCACGATCCACGAGGGGAGATCCACCGCGATGGCGCATTGGCTGTTCAAGTCCGAGCCGTCCACCTGGTCCTGGGACCAGCAGGTGGCGGCGGGGGAGGGCGGCACGTTCTGGAACGGGGTGCGCAACCACCTCGCCAAGAAGCACCTGCAGGCGATGCAGGTCGGCGAGCAGGGCTTCTTCTACCACTCGAACGACGGGAAGGCGGTGGTCGGCATCGTCGAGGTGATCCGCCCCTACTACCCGGATCACACGGACGAGAGCGGGAAGTTCGGCATGGTCGACATCAAGGCCGTCGCGGCCCTGCCCCGGCCGGTCACCCTCGACGCGATCAAGGCGGATCCGCGCTTGGAAAACATGGTGCTCGTCAACAATTCCCGCCTGTCGGTGCAGCCGGTGACGGAGGCGGAATGGGCGACGATCCGGGAACTGGGCGGCCTGTGAGCGGGCACTCCCGCGCAGGATGGGCGCGCCGGGCCGGCCTCCTCGCGGCGGGGGTTCTGCTGCTCGCCGTGCAGGGCGCGGCGGCCGAGCGCGCCAAGCCCGCCCCGAAGCCGGCGCCGCCCGTCGTCGCCTGCCTGTCGCTCGCCAACCTGCGCATCCTGTTGCGCGAGACCAACGGCGACCCGGCCGCCGTGGCGGGCCGTTTCGCCGATCCCAAGAGCGACCATCTCAATTGCGCGATGACGCCCGCCGACCGCGTCGAGGGGGTTGCCGACCGGGTCACGATCGGCGGGACGCCCTACCAGTGCCTGCGCATCAAGGACAGCAGCGTCTGCCGCTGGGCGGAGGCGCGCTGAGGGGCTTTCCGTGTTCGTCACCGCGCAGACCGGCTTCGAACGGACGCCATGCGGGCTGCACCGATGTTCGGGAAAATTCAACGCCCGTCGGAATGCGTCTTGGTCTCCGGAAAACGCTAGTTCGGCAAATAGCTACCCCAGTCTCGTTCGCGCGGGATCCCCTCTCCCGATTGGGTTTGCGAATTCACACTTCGGTTCGTGCGCATGCCCTCTCCCCGCACGCGGCTACCGTGTGCACACATCTCAGTAGCCGGCTCATCGGCTGAACAGATCTGGAAGGCACAACACCCCTCAGCATGAGGAATCGGGTTTGTTGCCATCGGCCGGGTCTGATGCTGTGGGTCACCGCCGCCTGGCTGGGTGACATCTGCCTGTCATCAGGCAGCTCTGCGTCGGGCGAGCCTTCCGACGCCATGCAGGCGATCGGGCAGCGCGTGCGGATGAGCGATGACGGGTCGGCCCGATATCTGATCGATGTGATCGATCATCCTATTGAAAAAATACGCGTTTTTCGATGCTGTGTGTGCACGGCAGCTCCGCAAGCGGGGAGAGGAGAAACCCGCGCTTCATCCGGCGAAGTGTGAATGTTTTAGCCCGAGCGGGAGAGGGGTAGGGGCGATCGAAGATCGCGCAGGGTGGCTCGGGTTCAGGATCGACCTGAACCGTCACGCTTCCAGCGGCACGGTCCCGTCTTCTTGCTTCACCCGAGCCACCCCCAGCCCCTCTCCCACTCGGGAGACGTGCCTCGCATGGTCCCCGGACAGCCGCGCGCGGCCTGGCAGGTCACACCGTCCAGTAGGGCTGCGCGTTGTAGTAGCGGTGGACGTGCTCCTCCCAGACACGGTCGGTGGACGGGTCCTGCCCCTCCGCCCCGCGCTGAGGCGCCTCGCGGAGCTGCTGCTCGCTGAGGTCGATCTCGTAGGCGTCGAGCTCCGGGTTGAAGCGCAGGGCGCCCCACGGGATCGTGTGGTAGCCCTCGCCCATGCCCAGGAAGCCGCCGAAGCTCATCACCGCGTAGGCGACCCGGCCGCTCGCCTTCTCGATCATCAGCCGCTCGATCCGCCCAAGGCTGTCGCCGTTCGGCCGGCGCACGGCCGTGCCCTCGACCCGGTCGCTGGCGATCAGGCGGCTGGTCTGGTTGGTGGACGTGCTGCCCATGTCCGAGCGATCGCCCACGGTCGGCGCAACGGTGGTCATCGGGTTCCTCTCCATCCAGGCTGCCCGGGCAACGCCGCGCCCGCCCGCGCCGTTCCTGGAACGCCGCCGCGGCTCTCCGCTGTTCCGTTGACGCGCGGCGCGGTTTAGCCTCGCCCCCATGCCGACTCGCACGCTCGCCCTCGCCCTCGCCCTCACCCTCGCCCTCACCGCCCTGGCCGGGTTGCCCGCCCGCGCCCAGGACCGGGGCACGCTGACCCCGAAGCCGCTGCCGCCCCTCGCCCATCCGGACGATCCGGCGACGCCCGCCAAGGCCTTGTTCGGGCGCGCCACCACCCCGGCGGCGATGGCCCCGCAATCCATCGGCTCCTACGCCCGCGGCTGCCTCGCCGGCGCGGAGGCGCTGCCGATCGACGGCCCGACCTGGCAGGTGATGCGCCTCTCGCGCAACCGGAACTGGGGAAACCCCGTCCTCATCGCCTTCCTGGAGCGGATCGCCAGCAAGGCGCCGCAGCGGGCCGGCTGGTCGGGCCTCCTCGTCGGCGACATGTCCCAGCCCCGCGGCGGGCCGATGCTCACCGGCCACGCCTCCCACCAGCTCGGCCTCGACGCCGACATCTGGCTGACGCCGATGCCGGACCACACCCTCAGCCGGGCCGAGCGCGAGGAGATGTCGGCGACGAACGTGGTGCGTGCCGACAGGCGCGACATCGACCCCGCGGTCTGGCGCCCCGAGCACGGGCGGCTGATCAAGATGGTGTCCGAGCAGCCGGAGGTGGCGCGCATCTTCGTGAACCCGGCGATCAAGCTCGCCCTCTGCCGCGAGGCGGGGTTAGACCGGCGCTGGCTCACCAAGGTGCGGCCGATGTACGGGCACAACTACCACTTCCATATCCGGCTCGAATGCCCGTCCGGGGAGGCGTC
Organism: Methylobacterium sp. JK268; assembly: GCF_054052225.1. Classification (NCBI taxonomy): domain Bacteria; kingdom Pseudomonadati; phylum Pseudomonadota; class Alphaproteobacteria; order Hyphomicrobiales; family Methylobacteriaceae; genus Methylobacterium; species Methylobacterium sp. JK268. The sequence continues at coordinate 126,213 of NZ_JBSVZN010000015.1, forward strand.
CTGCAAGGACCAGGAGCCGCCGCCCGCGGGCGACGGCTGCGGCTCGGAGCTGGATTACTGGTTCAGCGACGCGGTGCTGAACCCCAAGCCCGGTCCCAAGGGCAAGCCGAAGCCCCCGATGACGATGGCGGCCCTGCCGGAGGCCTGCCGGGCGGTGCTGAAGGCGCGGTGAGCCCGGCGGCTCGGCGACCGCCTCGATGGGAAGGCGGCTCGCGGGGCCGTCAAACGTCTTGCAGGGTCACACCAACCACGCCTCTTTTCCGGGCGCATGCAGCGTCAGCGGAATGCGACCCGGAAACCAGCGCAAGACTCCGCGAAGCGACCGTGGGTCCGCGCAGGGTTCGACGAACCGCTCGATCACGAGCCCGGCAGCGCCGATCAACGCGACCCACTCGCTCAAGGTCCGGTGAAAGCGCGGGATCCGGAACGGCGTCACCGTCGCGCGTGCCTCCGGCGGGAGTGCGGAGAAGGTCCACGTGTCGATCCGTCCGTCGATGCGGTCGAAGTCGCCCGCCACCTCGACGACGCGGGCCTCGCCGGTCGGGTCGCGCCGCACCTTCCGGTAGGGCGGCACGAAGCAGGGGTGCAGGATCGAGAACTGGAGGAAGCCGCCCGGCGTCAGGACCCGCTGCGCCTCCGCAAGGCCCGCGCCTGGTCCGCCATGTCCATCAGGCACATGAAGGCGGTCGCGAAATCGAAGCTGCCGTCGCCGAAGGGCAGGTCCGTCCCGTCGGCGGCCTGGTAGTCGATCCCGAGGGGCTCCGCTGCCTCTGCCTCCCGCGCATGCCGGATGAAGGTCGGCGCGATGTCCACCGCCTGCATCCGGGCGCCGAGTCGGGCGACCGCGCGCGTGTTGCCGCCCTCGCCGCAGCCGATGTCGAGCCCGGTCAGGCCGACCATCGGCGGCAGCATCGCCAGGAAAGCCGGCGTGTTCAGCGCGTCCCGGTAGACGTCGTAGCCGTCGCGGACATGCCGCGCCCATGTCGCGGCATTCCCCTCCCAGGAGAAGGTACCTCATCCGCTCCACGACGTCCCTCCTTGCGGCGCGCGATCTTCCGCAAGGGAATGCCGATTCCGGTCCGGCCGGGCAAGGCTGCAGGCGGCTACTCCGCGGCGCTGCGCACGCCCGTGCCGATCGGGCAGGACACGCCGGTGCCGCCGAGCCCGCAATAGCCCGCCGGGTTCTTGGCGAGGTATTGCTGGTGGTACGCCTCGGCGAAGTAGAACGGCCCGGGCTCCCGGATTTCCGTGGTGATCGGGCCGTAGCCCTGCGCCCTGAGCGCCGCCGCGTAGGCGTCGCGGGAGGCCTCGGCCTCGGCGCGCCGCTCCGGATCCGCCACGTAGAGGCCCGAGCGGTACTGCGTGCCGACGTCGTTGCCCTGGCGCATGCCCTGGGTCGGGTCGTGGCTCTCCCAGAAGGTCTTCAGGAGCTCGCCGAACGGCATCAGCGCCGGGTCGTAGGCGACCAGCACCACCTCGTTGTGGCCGGTGAGCCCGCTGCAGACCTCCTCGTAGGTCGGGTTCGGGGTCGTGCCGGCGGCGTAGCCGACGGCGGTCACCCAGATCCCGTCGCCGAGTTGCCAGAACTTCCGCTCCGCGCCCCAGAAGCAGCCGAGCCCGAACACCGCCGTCTCGACGCCGTCCGGATAGGGGCCCTTCAGCGGGCGGCCGTTCACGAAATGGCGCTCGGCGGTCGGGATCGCGGCCGGGCGGCCCGGCAGGACCTGGTCCGGAGCCGGCATCTCGGCGCGCTTGCGGAAGAACAGCATCGGCTCGCTCCGTCTCGGGTGTCGCAACGCGGGATTCGTCGACGCGAGCCATATGGTGACGCGCGCGCCGCTCCTCCAGGCGCGCGCCCGGCGCGTCAGGGTCGCACCAGCGTCCCGATGCGGGCCCGCGCCGGCTGGCCCAGCCACAGGAGCGCGAGCCCGAGGGCGAGAGCGATGGGGGCGGCGGGCGACAGGGTGAGGGGCAGGCCCAGCATCTTCCACAGGGCCGGCTGGCTGCCTTCGGCCGCCGCCTGGAGGCTCGCCGCGCGGTCCTTCAGCAGGGCGAGGGCCACGTCGCTCACCGAGGTGACGAGGAGCGTGTTGTTGGCGATCGAGCGCGCCCCGTCATAGACGCAGCCGACGAAGCCCGCGGCGAGGAGGAGGAGCCCGACGACGCGGGCCAGGAAGCGGATCATGCGCGGCTCACGTCTGGCGTGCGCCCGCAGTAGAATCCCACCGGGCGGTGCGCAAGCGGGGGATCGGGCGGGGCCGCGTCGGGTCGCCGACACCGTCGCCACGAAGGCCGCCCCGCGGATGCTGCCTTTCGGTCCGGCGGCCGGCCCGCAGGCGGCGGCGCTGCCTCGGTTGCAGCGGATCCGGATCCGGAGGCGGGTCTTGATCCCGCCGGAGGCGCGTGCGAGGGGCAGCCCGGGATGCGGGCCACGGGAGCGGGCATGGCGGGCGCGACGCGGCCGGACCTGGTGATCTTCGATTGCGACGGTGTCCTGATCGACAGCGAGCCGATCAGCCTCGCGCTCCTCACCGACAATCTCAACCGGATCGGCGTGCCGATCGACCTCGACACGGTGGCCCGCCGCTTCACCGGCACCAGCATGACCTCGATCATGGCCCATGTGGAGGCCGATTACGGGGTGACGGCGCCCGCGGGCTTCGTGGAGGAGGTCCGGGCCGACACGCTGCGCGCCTTCGAGCGGGACCTCGCGGCGATCGCGGGCGTGGCCGAGGTGCTGGCGGACCTGGACGGCCGGCGCTGCGTCGCGTCGAGCAGCGATCCCGCGCGCCTCGCCCACGCGCTCACCCTGACCGGCCTGCTCCCGCTCTTCGAGGGCCACGTCTTCAGCGCCAGCATGGTGGCGCGGGGCAAGCCGCACCCCGACCTGTTCCTGTACGCGGCCGAGCGGATGGGGGTGGCGCCCACGGCCTGCCTCGTCGTCGAGGACAGCGTGCCGGGCGTGACGGCGGCCCGGGCGGCGGGCATGCGGGTGCTGGGCTTCGCGGGCGGCGGCCACTGGCGCCACGACCGCGCCGCCGCCGCGCTTTCCGCCGCGGGCGCCGCCCTCGTCTTCGACGATTTCCGCCGCCTGCCCGCGCTGATCGGGGCGTGAGGACAGTTTCGGCGGGACCGTAAGCTGGCATTCGCCATGCCGATGACGGGTGGGCTGTGTGTTCCGATTGACTTAACCAGGGCCGATCACCATCTCGCCAACGCTCCGGAACGAGGCTTGACGGCGGGCGCGGCCGCCGTGATGGCATGAGGCCGCAGCGGGATCGCGGCGGCGCGCGAGGGTGGATCTTCGCCGAACCCGACGGGCCGGGCCGGGTTACCCTGGAGCCCGACCGAGCATGTCCTGACTGGGCCGGGTCGCGCCGGCGAACGGAGCCACGCCGTGAGACTTCCCCGCATCGTCGCCTTCTCCGGCAATACCGGCCGCCCGTCGCGCACGCGGGTGCTGGTCGAGGCCATCGCGGCGGAACTCGCCCGGCAGCGGCGCATCGACCTGAAGGTCTTGGACCTCGTCGATGCCGGGCCGGGCCTCGGCGCGACGAGCCGCGACGCCCTGCCGCTCCCCGCCGCGCGCCTCGTGGAGGCGATCGAGGGGGCGGACGGGCTGATCATGGGCTCCCCCGTCTACAAGGGCTCCTATTCGGGTCTCTTCAAGCACGTCATCGACTTCCTGGCCCCCGAGGCGCTGGCCGGCAAGCCGGTGGTGATCGCCGCGACGGGCGGCGGTCCCCGCCACGCCCTGATGGTCGAACACCAGCTCCGGCCGCTCTTCGGCTTCTTCACGGCGCATGTCGCGCCGACCGCGGTCTACGCGGGCGAGAGCGAGATCCGCGACGGGGCCGTGGTCGATCCGCGGGTCGCCGCCCGGGTCGCGGCCGCCGCGACCGAACTGGCCCACATTCTCGACGCCGCCGAGGCGGCCCGCCGCGCCCGCGCCCAGCCGCCCGCCGCGGCGGTGCTGTAGCGCCGCCGCCCACCTGCCCGACCGGGCCGTCGAAGGCGCGATCGAGGGAGACATCGCCGTCGCGCAGCGCCGTTCCCGGGCCCGCCTCGTCGCGAGGCCAAATCATCGCGCGGCCAAGTCATCGCAAGGCCAAGGCATCGCGAGGGTCAAGTCATCGCGGGCTCACGCCACCACCCGCAGCCCCGCCTTCTGGCGCGCGCGCCCCACCGCCTCGCGGAGCGCGGGCAGATCGAAGGGCTTGCGCAGGATCGGGAAACCCTCGCTGGCGGCGGCCCGCGCCACCTCGCTGTAGCCGGTGGCCAGCAGCACCGCGACGCGGCGCCCGTGCTCCCGCCGGATGATCCGGGCGAGGTCGAGGCCGTTGCGCGGTCCCGGCATCACGATGTCCGAGAAGACGAGGTCGGGGGCGTCCGTGCCGCGCAGCAGGTCGAGGGCCGACTCCACGTCCCGCGCGTGGGTCACCGTGTAGCCGAGTTCCTCCAGATGCGCGCGGGAGACCTCTGCCACCTCTCCGTTGTCCTCGACCAGCAGGGCGCGCCCGCGCAGCCGGTCCTGCGGCGCAGGCGCCGCGGGCGCGGCGGGCGCCTCCGGCTCCGCCGGCACCTCCCGGGTGCGCGGAAGGTAGAGGGTGACGGTCGTGCCCCGCCCCGGCTGGCTGGCGATCGCGGCGCTGCCGCCGGATTGCCGGGCGAAGCCGTAGACCTGGGACAGCCCGAGGCCGGTGCCCTTGCCCACCTCCTTCGTCGTGAAGAAGGGCTCGAACACACGGGCGAGCACGTCGGGCGGGATGCCGCTCCCGGTATCCGACAGGCTCAGGGCCACGAACTCGCCCGCGAGCCCGATCGTCTCCGGGTCGGCGAAGCTGACGTTCTGGGCCGCGATCGTGAGCCGGCCGCCCTCCGGCATGGCGTCGCGGGCATTGACCGCCAGGTTGAGGACGGCGAGTTCGAGTTCGTTGAGGTCGACTTTGGTGGGCCACAGCGCCGGGGCGAGGCGCAGGTCCACGGCGATGTCGCCGCGCAGGCTCGACCGGAGCATGTCCTCGAAGACCGGCAGGCAGCGGGTGAGGTCCACCGGGACCGGCTCGTGGGTCTGGCGCCGCGAGAAGGAGAGAAGCTGGCGCGTGAGGCTCGCCCCGCGCTTGGCGGCCGCCTCAATGGCGTCGAGAGCGCGCCGCTGGCGGTCGTCGGCGGCGGGGTAGCGCTTCAGGCGCTCGACGTTGCCGTTCACCACCATCAGCAGGTTGTTGAAGTCGTGGGCGACGCCGCCCGTGAGCTGTCCCACCGCCTCCAGGCGCTGCGCCTGCTTGAGGGCGGCCTCCGCGACCTCCCGGCGCGCCACCTCCGCCTCGAAACGCTCCGTGCGCCGCAGGGCGTAGATGGCGAGCGCGAACAGGGCGAGGGTCGCGGGACATCCGAACGCCATGTGGCCGAGGAGCGAGTCGCGCAGCTCCTGGCGGATCGCCGCGGTCTCGATCCCGGCCTGCACGTAGAGCGGGTAGCCCGGGATCAGCCGGTAGCCGATCCGCCGCTCGACGCGATCGATCTGCGAAACCGTCGTGAAGCCGCCGGCCTCCGGGGCGCGGGCCACCGCGGCCAGGAAGGCGCTGCCGGGGCCGAGGCGGTCCGGCCACGCCTCGGCGGAGGGGTGGCGGGCCAGGATGGCGCCGTCGGCGCGGATCAGCCCGAAGGAATCCGCCACGCCGCGGGCGAGGCGGGCGTAGAACTGGCGGAAATGATCCGGCAGAACGCTGATCGCCACGACGCCGTCGAAGCCGCCGTCGCGCCGGTCCGGCCGCCGCGCGCTCACCACGAAGAAGCGCATCCCGCCGACCTTGGCGCGCAGGATCCCACCGATGAAGCTCGCCGCGCCGTCCTGCCGCTGGGCCAGGAAGTAGTCGCGGTCGGTGTTGTCGAGGTCGCGGGGCACGGGCCGCACGGTGCTCGACACCAGCGGGTGGCCGGCCGCGTCGAAGGCCCAGATCGCCTGGATCTGGGGCAGCGCCCGCTGGCTCGCAGCCAGCCGCTCGGAGAGCCGGGCCTCCTCCGCGCGGATCTGGGCGTCGTCGAGGCCGCGCAGCACCTCGTTCGCCTCCGCCAGCGTCCGCTCGACGGTCTGGAGCGCCTTCAGCGCCTGTTCCTGGAGGATGTCGAGGGCGCGCTCGATGCGCTCGTCCGTGCGCGCGTCGATGGCCGCGCTCTCGGACCACGCCGCGTAGGCGAAGACCAGGGCCGGGCCGACGAGGCTGAGCGCCGCGATCAGGCGGAGGGGCCAGACGACGCTCGACTGGACGGCACGCACGGGGTGGTTTCGCGGCTCGCGACGGTCACGGGCGATCCCGGGCGCACCCGGGCTCCACCGTCAAGCGCGCAACTTGGCTTTGGTTCCACAACTTCGCCGCGCAATCACCGGGCCGGCATGGCGGCGCGCTCGCGGCGGCGCTCGATCGAGGAGGGGATGCGCAGGGATTCCCGGTACTTCGCCACGGTGCGGCGCGCGATGTCGACGCCCTCGCCCCGCAGGCGCTGCACGAGGGCGTCGTCCGACAGCACGTCGTCCGCCTCGCCGTCGATGAGCTGCTTGATGCGGTGGCGCACCGCCTCCGAGGAATGGGCGGCGGCGCCGGCCGCGCCGGGGATCGCCGCGGTGAAGAAGTACTTCATCTCGAAGGTGCCGCGGCTCGTCCCGATCGACTTGTTCGAGGTCACCCGCGACACGGTCGATTCGTGCATGCCGATGGCGTCGGCCACCGTCTTCAGGTTGAGGGGGCGCAGATGCGCGACGCCGTTGAGGAAGAACCCGTCCTGCTGGCGCACGATCTCGCTCGCGACCTTCAGGATGGTGCGGGCGCGCTGCTCCAGGCTGCGGGTGAGCCAGTTGGCGGTCTGCAGGCAGTCCGACAGGAAGGCCTTGTCGGTGTCGGTCTTGGCCCCCCGCGAGACGGTGGCGTAGTAGCTCTGGTTCACGAGGACGCGCGGCAGCGCTTCGCTGTTGAGTTCGACGAGCCAGGATCCGTCCGGCGCGGGCCGCACGAACACGTCCGGCACCAGCACCTCCACCGGGGCGGCGCCGAAGGCGCGCCCGGGCTTCGGATCGAGCTGGCGCAGCTCCGCCAGCATCTCGGCGAGATCCTCGTCGTCGACGCCGCAGAGCCGGCGCAGGGCCGCGAGGTCGCGCTTGGCCACGAGGTCGAGGCGCGAGATCAGGGCCTCCATGGCCGGGTCGAGGCGGTCGCGCTCCTTGAGCTGGAGGCTCAGGCATTCCGCCAAGTCGCGGGCGGCGATCCCGGAGGGATCGAAGCTCTGCACGAGGCCGAGGACCCGCACGACCACCGGCAGCCCGACCCCGAGCCGCTCGGCGACACCCGCGAGATCCTCGCGCAGGTACCCGGCCTCGTCGACCGCGTCGATCAGGAAGCCGCCGATCAGCCGCTCGACCGGATCGCGGGTGGCGAGGTCGAGCTGCGCCGCGAGGTGGTCGCGCAGCGAGGCCTCGCTGGTGAGGGTGGCCTCGAAGTCGGGCGCCTCGCCGTCGAAGCTGCCCCCGGTATTGCCCCAGGGGGCGGGGGTGAGGGAGAGGGTATCGCCCGAGGGCTGTTCGCGGACGGCCGGCCCCTCGTCCGGGAAGACGTTGTCGAGGCGCGTGCCGAGATCGCTCTCGATCTCGCCGCGGTCGGGGTTCATGTCCTGGGCGAGCCAGGGCTCGGCCGCCTCGCCCTCGAAGCCGCCCTCGCCCTCGAAGCTCTCGCGCTCCGGCGCCGCCTCGGGTCCCTCGGCGCGGGGCTCCTCGGCCTCGGCCCGTTCCAGGAGCGGGTTGCGCTCCAGTTCCGCATCCACGTAGGCGGCGAGGTCGAGGTGGGAGAGCTGCAGGAGCTTGATCGCCTGCAGGAGCTGCGGCGTCATCACCAGGGCCTGGCCCTGACGCATCTCAAGCCGTTGCAACAATCCCATCAGCCTGCCCCGGCGCGCCGCCCGGGTGTTCATCCCGGGTCGGCACGATTTTTGCTTCGATTCGTCTATGCAGGTGTAGACCGAAGCTCGGCGCCCGTCAAAGGCGAGGCCCGCGTCATCCACGGATGAGGACCGGGGGCGCTCGGGAAAATTACGAGTGCGAGAGTAAACGCGCCGTCTCGCGCGCAGAGGAACCCTCCCCCTCGGCGGGGCAGGGTGGCCTGCGGAGCATGCGCAGCGGGACGCGGTCCCACCGAGAGGGGCGGCCCAACGGTTCTGGGTCTGGCGCCCTTCATCCCGCTCGCGACCTCTCTGGAGACGGGGTTCCCCTCTCCCGTAGCGGGCGGAGGGTTGGGCCGCCGCTCCTACAGCCGGAAATCCTCGCCCAGGTACAGCCGCCGGACATCGTCGTTGGCGACGATCTCGTCGGGCGTGCCCTCGGTGAGGATGCGCCCGGAATGCACGATATAGGCCCGGTCGATCAGGCCCAGCGTCTCGCGCACGTTGTGGTCGGTGATGAGCACCCCGATGCCGCGGCCCTTCAGGTGCATCACGAGATCCTGGATGTCGCCGACCGCGATCGGGTCGATGCCCGCGAAGGGCTCGTCCAGCAGCACGAAGGAGGGCGAGGAGGCGAGCGCCCGGGCGATCTCGAGCCGCCGCCGCTCGCCGCCCGAGAGCGCGATCGCGGGCGCCTTGCGCAGCCGCGTGATGCGGAACTCCTCGAGCAGCGAATCGAGCCGGTGCTCGCGGGTCCGGCGGTCCGGCTCGACCACCTCCAGCACCGCCCGGATATTGTCCTCGACGTTGAGGCCGCGAAAGATCGAGGCCTCCTGCGGCAGGTAGCCGATCCCGAGGCGGGCCCGCTGATACATCGGCAGGCGGGTGATCTCGCGCCCGTCCAGGGTGATGGTGCCCCGGTCCGCGCTGACGAGGCCGGTGATCATGTAGAAGATCGTGGTCTTGCCGGCGCCGTTCGGCCCGAGCAGCCCGACCGCCTCCCCGGTCTGCACGTGGAGGCCGGCCTCGTGCACGACCGTGCGGGCGCCGTAGCTCTTGCGCAGGTCCTGCACCGCCAGGATGCCGGGGCCGCCGAAGGGTTGGGCGACGTCCTCGACGGCACGCGGGGCCGCGCCGCGCGAGAACAGCCCCGGCAGGCGGGACAGGAGCGGCACCGCCTGGGCCCGCAGCGGGAGGACGGAGGACGAGGTCAACGGGGCGCTCTCTCGCTTCCACCGTGCCGGCCCCTCCGCCCCGAGCGGCCACACCGATGTTCACCGCCTGTTATCGGACGGCCTTCCCGGCGGCAACGCGGCGTTGTGCCGACACCGCGCGCTCATGCCTCGGCGGGGCTCACGCCTCGGCGGGCTTGGGCGCCTCGCCGGCCTTCGGGCCGCCCTTGGCGACGCCCACCAGCGCCGGCCGCAGCACGCGGTCGCCGATCACGTAGCCGGTCTGCACGACCTGCACCACGGTTCCGCTCGCCACGTCGGGGTTCGGCACCTCGAACATCGCCTGGTGCAGGTTCGGGTCGAAGCGCTGGCCCTGCGGCTCGACCGGGCGCACGCCGTGCCGTTCCAGGCTCTTGGCGAGGTCGCGGCCGGTGAGTTCGATGCCGTCGATCAGCGCCTTCAGGGGGCCTTCCGCGGTCTCGCGGGCCTCGGCCGGGACGCTGTCGAGGGCGCGGCGGACGTTGTCGGCCACGTTGAGCATGTCGCGGGCGAAGTTCGTCACCGCGTAGGTGCGGGCATCCGCCACCTCGCGCTCCGTGCGGCGGCGCAGGTTCTCCATGTCGGCCAGCGTGCGCAGGAGCTTGTCCTTGAGGTCGAGCTTCTCGGCCTCGAGGGCGGCCAGCGCCTCGGCCTGCGAGCCCTGCGACGGGGTCTCGGGCGCGCCGGCCGCATCCTGGGCCGGGTCCGACACCCCCTCGGGCAGCGGGCGCGCGGCGGTCTCCGTGTCGTTCGGCGTCATCGTCAATCCACAACGAGGATCGGGGAGACGCGGATATCAGGTCTGTCCGGCGCGAAATCAAGCTTCGCGGGCGACCTCGGCGGCGCCCGCCCCGCGGGGGCGCGGCGCCGGGCGCCGGCCGGGCGCGGCGTCGCCCTCGAACACGCCCATCACCGCCCGGCGGATCGTCGCCTGCCGGTCGGGCTGGGTGATCTTGGTGCCGGTGAGGTCGGTGACGTAGAAGACGTCCACCGCCCGCTCGCCGAAGGTCGCCACGTGCGCCGAGGTGATGTTGAGGTTCAGCCGGCTCAGCACCGTGGTGAGGTCGTAGAGCAGGCCCGGCCGGTCGAGCCCCGAGATCTCCAGCACGGTCTCGCGGGCCGACAGCGCGTTGTCGATCGACAGGTCGGGCGCGACCTGGAAGGTGCGCGAGCGGTCCTTGCGGGGGTGGCGGTCCTCGACGAGGTCGGCGATGCGGATCTCGCCCTTGAGCGCCCGCTCGATGGCGGTGGCGATGCGGCCGGCCCGGCGCATCTCGTCCTCGTCCTGATCGAAGGCCCGCGACAGGGTGATCGTGTCGAGGACGAAGCCGTCCGCGGTGGTGAAGATCTGCGCGTCGACGATGTTGCCGCCCGCCGCCGCGCAGGCGCCGGTCAGGATGGCGAGCAGCCGCGGGTGGTCGGGCGAGTAGACGGTGAGTTCCGTGACGCCCCGGGAGGCGTCGGTCTCCACGTGGGTCGCCACGGTGCGGCCGGCCGCGACCGCCCCCCGGATGAAGTGGGCGTTCTTGCGCTGGCGCTCGGCGTCGACCTTGAGCCAGTAGGGCGCGTAGAGACGCGCCGCGTAGGCGTCGAACTCCTCGGCGCTCCAGTCGGCGAGCTGCTCGCGCAGGCGCATCTGCAGCAGGCGCACCCGGTCGGTGCGGGCGATCTCCGAGTGGCCGCCGGAGAGCACCACCTCGGTCTCGTAGAACAGGGTGCGCAGCAGCGTCGCCTTCCAGGCGGTCCACACGCCCGGCCCCACCGCCTTGATGTCCGCCACGGTGAGCACGAACAGGAGCTTCAGCCGCTCCAGGCTCTGCACCACGCCCGCGAAGGTCTCGATGGTCTTGGGGTCCGAGAGGTCGCGGCTCTGGGCGGTGATCGACATCAGCAGGTGGTGCTCGATCAGCCAGGCGACGGTGTCGGTCTCGGCCGGTTCGAGGCCGAAGCGCGGCCCGAGCTTGCGCGCCACCGCGGCCCCGGCGATCGAGTGGTCCTCCTTCCGGCCCTTGGCGATGTCGTGCAGGAAGGTCGCCACGTAGAGGGCGCGGGCGTTCTGGACGGAGTTGACGATCCGGTGCGCCACCGGGTGCTCGTCCTTGGACTCGCCGCTCTCGATCTTCGCGAGCACGCCCAGCGACCGGATCAGGTGCTCGTCCACCGTGAAGTGGTGGTACATGTTGAACTGCATCATCGCGACGATGCGGCCGAAATCCGGCACGAAGCGCCCGAGCACGCCGGTCTCGTTCATGTGCCGCAGCACCGTCTCGGGGGCGTTCTGCGAGGTCAGCAGGTCCAGGAACAGGCGGTTCGCCTCCTTGTCGACGCGGACCATCGGACCGATCAGGGAGAGCGAGCGGGTGGCGAGCCGGCTCGCGTCGGGGTGGATCGGCAGGTCGTGCCGGTCCGAGAGCCAGAACAGGCGGATCAGGTTGACCGGGTCGCGCTCGAAGGCCTTGGCGTCGCGCAGCTGCAGCCGCCCGTTCTCGACACGGAAATCGGCGGCGTCGAGGTCCGGGGCGGTGAAGCGCTCCTTGAAGCGCCCGAACCAGCGGTTGAGGGCCGGCGGACGCTTGGCGTGGCGCGCCTCCATTCCGGCGCAGACGATGGCGGTGAGGTCGCCCACATCCTTGGCGATCAGGAAGTAGGACTTCATGAAGCGCTCGACGGCGGTGAGGCCGCCGCGCGGGCTGTAGCCGAGCCGCTCGGCGATGCGCGGCTGCAGCCCGAAGGACAGGCGCTCCTCCGCCCGGCCCGTGGCGAAATGCATGTGGCAGCGCACCCGCCACAGGAATTCCTCGCAGCGGTCGAACAGCCGGACCTCGTCGACGGTGAACAGGCCGGCCTCGACGAGTTCGTCCGTCTCCTTCACCCGGAAGGTGTATTTGGCGATCCAGAACAGGGTGTTGAGGTCGCGCAAGCCCCCCTTGCCGTCCTTGACGTTGGGCTCGACGAGGTAGCGCGAGGCGCCGCCCTTCGAGACCCGCGTATCGCGCTCCTTGAGCTTCGCCTCGGCGAATTCCGCCGCGGTGCCCTGGACGACCTCCTTGTCGAAGCGCTCGACCAGTTCGTCGAACAGAGCGCGATCGCCGAACAGGAACCGCGCCTCCAGGAGCGCGGTGCGGATCGTCATGTCGGCCCGGCCCTCGCGCAGGCACTCCGCCACCGAGCGGGTGGCGTGGCCGACCTTCAGCTTGAGGTCCCAGAGCACGTAGAGCATCGCCTCGACGACGCTCTCGCACCACGCGGTCTGCTTGTAGGGGAGCAGGAACAGGAGGTCGATGTCCGAGCCCGGCGCCAGGGTGCCGCGGCCGTAGCCGCCCGTCGCCACGACGGCGATGTGCTCGCCCGCGGTCGGGTTGTCGGCCCGGTAGAGCCGCTTGACCACCGCCGCGTAGATCGCCTGCACCACCGCGTCCATCAGCCCACAGATCTCGCGCGCGCAGGCGAGACCGTCCCGGTGGCGCATCAGGTTGCGCTCGGCCTGCGTGCGCCCCTCCTCGATGATCTGCTTGAGGCCGGGGACCAGCTTCTCGCGCAGCCGCGTCGGGTCGCTGATGCTCTGGTCGATGCTCGCGAGGAGCTGGGAGAGGGCGGTGGAGGCGTCGGGCATAGGGTCCCGGATCAGGGCGGGCGGGAAACCCGGATGCTCCCACCACCGCGTTGTCTATCCGTTGGCGCGCGTGCAATCCACAGCCCCCCCGGTCGCATCCGGGTTGCCGGACCGATCGTTTGACATAAAGAACGCACTCCCCTACAGCGTTCCGGCTCCGGCCGAAGGCGCCGAGCGGACGAGAGCCGCCGTCCGGTCCAAGGGAGAGAGACCATGCGCATCCATCGCCGCGGGCTGATCGGCGCCGCGTTCGGCCTCGCCGGCCTGTTCTCTTTACAGAACACGGCGACCGCCCAGCCGGTCAAGGAGATCCGGCTCGACTGGGCGACCTACAACCCGGTGAGCTTGGTCCTGAAGGAGAAGGGCCTGCTGGAGAAGGCGCTGGCGGCGGACGGGGTCGGCGTGCGCTGGGTGCAGTCGCTGGGCTCGAACAAGGCGCTCGAATTCCTGAATGCCGGCTCCCTCGACTTCGGCTCGACGGCGGGCGCCGCGGCCCTGCTGGGCCGGATCAACGGCAACCCGATCAAGGCGATCTACGCCTATTCGCGGCCGGAATGGACCGCTCTCGTCACCCGCCCGCAGACCGGCGTCGTGACGGTCAAGGACCTGAAGGGGCGCCGCGTCGCCGTCACCCGCGGCACCGACCCGCACATCTTCCTGATCCGGGCGCTGCGGGAGGCGGGGCTGACCGAGCGGGACGTGAAGCTGGTCCTGCTCCAGCATCCGGACGGGCGCACGGCCCTCGACCGCGGCGACGTCGACGCCTGGGCCGGGCTCGACCCGATCATGGCGGCGGCCGAGGTCGAGAACGGGGACGTCCTGTTCTACCGCAACCCCGCCGCCAACACCTGGGGCGTGCTCGACGTGCGCGAGGATTTCGCCAAGGCGAATCCCGACCTCACCCGCAAGGTGCTGGCCGCTTACGAGGAGGCGCGCCGGATCGCGGTCTCGCAGCCCGACGAACTCAAGCGCATCCTGGTGGCGGCGACGAAGCTGCCCGAGCCGGTCGTCGCCCGGCAGCTCGGCCGCACGGACCTGTCGCAGCCGCGCATCGGGCCGGTTCAGGCGGACGCGATCCTGGCGGCCGGCCGGGCGCTGCTCGACGCGGGCGTGATCCCGGCCGGCACCGACGTCGAGGCGGCGGTCGGCGGGCTGATCGACCCGCAATTCGGCCCGGCGGAGCGATAGCGCGTCGCCGACCCTCCCCCGCAGGGGCTACCGTCTGCACACATCTTGCGTGGAACCAGAAAAGCCTTCTACCGCAGTAGATTACAGGTGATTTTAAGGTGGATCGCGGGATCCCCTCTCCCGTGCGGGAGAGGGGTAGGGGTGAGGGTCCAGGTGGTTCAGCAAGCACTCTGGACCGTCCCGCTGCCAGCACGACACTCGAAGCTTCATTCTGAAGGGTCCGGGACCCTCACCCCTGCCCCTCTCCCGCACGGGAGAGGGGTTCCCCACGCCGGGCTCACGGAGCCATGCGCTTGAACAAGAGATTGTCTTGTAACAGTTTTTCGATCGCTGTGTGCACACCTTAGCCCGCAGAGGGGGAGGGACCGCGCTCCCGCCCCGCGGCCACGATCCCCCACCCCTTCGCCAGCCCCCGCATGGACGCGACCACGCCTCCCGCCCCCGCCTGGACCAAGCCCGCCGCCCGCGGCGGTGCGGCCCTGCTCGGTCTCCTCCTGCCCCTCCTGCTCGCGCTCGGCTGGGAGGCCGCCGTCCGGGCCGGGCTGGCGCAGGGCCGGCTGGTGCCGCCGCCGAGCCGCATCCTCGCGACCCTCTGGGCGCTGGCGGCCACCGGCGAGCTCTGGACCCACGTCGCCGCGAGCCTCGAACGCGTCGCGGCGGGCTTCGCCTGCGGAGCGCTCGCCGGCATCCTGATCGGCGCCCTCACCGGAACGCTGCCGCTGCTGCGGCGCCTGCTCGATCCGACCCTCCAGGCCCTGCGCGCCATCCCGTCGATCGCCTGGGTGCCGCTGTTCATCCTGTGGTTCGGCATCTTCGAGGCCTCGAAGATCACCCTGATCGCCGTCGGGGTGTTCTTCCCGGTCTATCTCGGGGTGGCGGGCGCCATCGCCTCCGTCGACCGCAAGCTCGTGGAGGTCGGCCGCGTCTTCCGGCTGTCGCGGCTCGACCTCGCGCGGCGCATCCTGCTCCCGGCGGTGCTGCCCGCGACGCTGATCTCCCTGCGCACCGGGCTCGGCCTCGGCTTCATGTTCGTGGCCGCCGCGGAACTGCTGGGCGCCTCCGAGGGGCTCGGCTACCTCCTCCTCGACGGGCAGCAGCTCGGCAAGCCCGAGCAGATCGTCGCCGCCATCATCGCCTTCGCGGCGACCGGCAAGCTCTGCGACGCAGCCCTGGTCGCTCTGACCGGCCCGCTGGTGCGCTGGCAGGACACCGCGCGGGAGACGCTCTGATGCTGGTGCTCGATCGCCTCTCCAAGACCTATGCGGACGGCACCAACGCCCTGCGGGACATCTCGCTCACGGTGCGCGCCGCCGAGATCGTCGCCCTCGTCGGCGGCTCGGGCTGCGGCAAGACCACGCTGCTTCGCCTCGTCGCCGGGCTCGACGTCCCGAGCGCCGGCCGCATCGGCCTCGACGGCGAGGCGATCGCTGGGCCGCATCCGGGCGTCGGCATCGTCTTCCAGGAGCCCCGCCTGCTGCCCTGGCTCACCGCGGCGGAGAATGTCGGGTTCGGGCTCGCCGCCCTGACGCGGGCGGAGCGCCGCGCGCGGGTCGCCCACGCCCTCGACCGGGTCGGCCTCGCCGAGCATGCCGGGCGCTGGCCCCGGGAACTCTCGGGCGGGCAGCAGCAGCGGGTGGCGATCGCCCGCGCCTTCGTGGCGGCCCCGAAGGTGCTCCTCCTCGACGAGCCCTTCTCGGCGCTGGACGCCTTCACCCGGGCCGACCTGCACCGCCACCTCCTGGCGCTGTGGGAGGAGAGCCGCCCGACCGTGCTCCTCGTCACGCACGACGTCGCCGAGGCGGTGGCGCTCGCCGACCGTGCCGTGGTGCTGCGGCCCAAGCCCGGCCGCATCGACGACGAGGTGCCGCTGCCCCTCAGCCGCCCTCGGCAGCCCACCGCGCCCGGCAGCGAGGCCGCCGTGCGGGCGATCCTGGCGAGCCTCGACCGCTCCTTGCGCCCACCCGGCGCACCGGGGGGCGAACGCGCCGAGGCCGCCGCCCACTGGTGGTGAGGCTGGCCTTCCGCACGTCCCAAGTGCTAAGCCGGCCGCCTGAAATTCCAACGAAGCCACCCCGAGGAGACGCCATGGACGCCACCGCGCTTCGCGCCCTGCAGGCCCCGATCAAGGACCGCTACCGCTCGCAACCGGAGGCCGCCGTCATCACCCTGCGGGCGCAGGGCTCCCTCGACGACACCGCCATCGCCTGCAAGGTCGAGACCGGCCGGGCGCTCGCCGTGGCCGGCCTTCACCCGGCGAGCGGCGGCTCGGGGGCGGAACTCTGCTCGGGCGACATGCTGCTGGAGGCCCTCGTCGCCTGCGCGGGCGTCACCCTGAAGGCGGTGGCCACCGCTCTCGAGATCCCCCTGCGCAAGGGCGTGGTGACGGCGGAGGGCGACCTCGACTTCCGCGGCACGCTCGGCGTCGACAAGGAGGCCCCGGTGGGCTTCCGGGCGATCCGCCTCGCCTTCGCGGTCGACAGCGACGCCCCCCAGGAGAAGATCGACCAGCTCCTGAAGCTCACCGAGCGCTACTGCGTGGTGTTCCAGACCCTCAACCACCGCCCGGCCCTCGACGTCACGCTCGACCGCGCCTGAGCGCACGACCACCGCCGCGGCGGGTTCCCGGTCCCTGACGCAGCGGCGGCCGCGCGTTGACTTCGCTCCGGGCGATTCTTAGCTCTTCAACGATCGGCCCACGGCGTGACGCCCAAGGGCCGGCAACCGAGCGGACCGGAGGATTCGATGGCAGGCTTGCGGGTGTCGGGTCGCGGCATGGACCTGGGGGAGACCCTGCGGTCGCGGGTGGAGGAGCGGATCGCCGCCACCCTCTCCAAATACTTCGACGGCACCTATTCGGGACACGTCGCCATCGGCCGGGACGGGGGGGCCTACCGCACCGACTGCGTGCTGCACCTCACCTCCGGCATCACCCTCGAAGCCTCGGGGAGCGCCCACGATCCGCATGCGAGCTTCGAGCAGAGCGCCGACCGGATCGAGAAGCGCCTGCGCCGCTACAAGCACCGGCTGAAGACTCACGCGAATGGCGGATCGCGTCGGGCGGAGGCGCCCCAGCCGGTGCTGGAGGCCGCCTACTCGGTCTTCGAGGCGCCCGAGGAGGATTCGGGGGAGCACCCGCCGGTGATCGCCGAGAGCACCCGCGCCCTGCACCGCCGCTCGGTGAGCGAGGCGGTGGTGGAACTCGACCTCACGGGCGCTCCGGTGCTGGTTTTCGTTCACGCTGGCACCAATCGGGTCAACGTCGTATATCGTCGGTCCGACGGCGCGATCGGTTGGATCGATCCGCCCGAACGCGGCACGCCGTGACCGGATGAACCGGCCCGCGGCTTGCCTCCGGTCCTGGGAAGCGAGCGGGACCGTTTCGTCCCGTCGATGAGGCAGCGGTCTCGATGCCATTGCTGGAATTTCTCAAGCCGGAGGCCGTCCTCCCGGCGCTGCGTGCGCCCGGCAAGAAGCAGGTGCTGCAGGAACTCGCCCATCAGGCGAGCAAGCACCTGCCCGGGCTGGACGAGCGGGAGATCTTCGAGACCCTGCTGCAGCGCGAGCGTCTCGGCTCGACCGGGATCGGCGAGGGCGTGGCGATCCCGCACGGCAAGCTGCCGGCCCTCGATCAGCTCTTCGGGCTGGTGGCGCGGCTGGAGCGGCCGGTGGATTTCGAGGCCCTGGACGGCCAGCCCGTGGACATCGCCTTCCTGCTCCTCGCGCCCGAAGGTGCGGGGGCCGACCACCTGAAGGCCCTCGCCCGGGTGGCGCGCGTGCTGCGCGAGCCCGGCATCATCGACCGGATGCGGGCGGCCCGCGACGGGGACGCGCTCTACGCGCTCCTCACCCAGGCGCCGGCGCCCCGGGCGGCGTGACGCGATGAGCCTGCGTCCCGGTTTGACGGGCCTCGTCCTGCTGCTCGTGCCGGCCCGCGCGGTGGTGGCGGAGGGCATCTGCGCGCGCGATCTGCTCGTCGCCGAATCCTCGCAGCGCGTCGCGATCGAGCGGTTGGAGACCCTGGGCGACAGCGACGCGGATCGCTGCCGCGGCTGGCGCCAGCACGTCGAGACCATGCGCCGCGCCGCGAGCGTCTACGGGCGCTGCCTGAGCGGGGCGCCCCGCAACGAGCGGCTGGCGCAGGTCCAGGGGTCGGAGCGCGAGTTCGGAGAGCTGCTGCGCACCCGCTGCCGGGGGAAGTGAGAGACCGGTCGCGGGTTCCGGGCGAGACAGCGGCATCCCTTCCGCGCTCATCCCGAGATTGCGGCAAGCCCTCCGGTGGCACGGACCGCCACATCTGACGACAGAGACAGGACGCGATGGAGAGCCCCCTGCGATCTCGCGGCATGAGAGGCTCAGATCCGAAGAAGCGGGGTCATCCTTCGATGTGAGCCCCGGACGCCGCCCGCGAGGGGAGGAACCTCCCGTGGTCGGACGGCCGGCCCGACGATGGCTAGGCTCAAAACCCAATGAGCTTGGCCGTGTGAATGGCTGCTAAGGGTGGTGAGCGGCGTCCGCCGCTGAGGCCGAAACCGGACATTCAAGCCCGCGGCGGTTGGTCTGAGTTGGGTGCACCCATAGCGAACCGGCGGTGCCGGTCTCCATCCGCATACCCATCACAAACCGACACGAGCTGTTCGCCAGATCAGCCGGCCTCGGATCCGTCGAGGATGGCGCGCAACGCCACGACGTGCGCCCGATAGGCCGCACGGCCCGCCGTTGTCGCAGCAAGCCGTGTTCGGGGACGCTTGCCCTCGAAATCCTTGGTGACCGCGACGTAGCCCGCCCCCTCAAGCGTGGCGATGTGGGCTCCGAGGTTCCCATCGGTCAGGCCGAGCAGAGCACGAAGGCGCTTGAACTCCAGCAACCCTCCCTCTGGAGCGGCGGCGAGTGCAGCCATGATCCGCAGCCGCGCCGGGGTATGGATGATCGGATCGAGGTCGGCCGACATCTGCCCCACCCTCAGGTTGGGTCACGCCGCGCCAAGAGCAGGCCCGCCGTGATGAGGCCGCCGCCGCCGAGCAGTCCGGCATAGAGCGGGAACTCTGAGGGCGGCACCACGACGCCAGCCAGGAACAGCAGCGTCACACCGGCGCCGAGTGCCGCGAGGAGAGGTCCCCGCCAGAGGCCGGCGACGAGATACGCGAAGCCGGTGACGGTGCCCGCGTAGATGCCCGGGGCATTGGGATGCCCTGACAGCAGCATGAACGCCCAGAGCGCGGCATAGGCACTCATCAGCACGGCCGAGAGGCCGTAGCGGGCCCCCAGCCCGAAGCGCCGCTCACGGCCGGCCCGACGTTGCACCAGAACGAGGAGGCTCGTTGCTGCCCACCCCAGAGCCGTGACGGTTGGCCAGATGGTCCCGATGCGGTCTGGGAGGAGAAAGGTGCTGATGAAGCCTGCCATCCAGGCGAGGCCCCAGAGGATGAGGTAGGGGCTGACACGACCGTAGATGAGAGCGTCGGTCAGACGGCGTTCGCCATCCTCTGCAGCGGCGAGAGCAAGGCGTGCGTCATCGCGTGGATTGATGGGGGTTTGGGTTGCCACGGCTGAATCCTACCTGAGCAGATAACTCTGTATCACAGAGCATTCTGCGGTTCAAGCATCCAGTGCACGAGAGTGCCCCCGATCAATTCGCAGCCGAGATGAGGCGCAAGTTCATCCTGAAGCGTCAGCCGCGTCCCACCCGTTGCCGCCGATCCGCGTCGTGTGCGATAGGTATGGCCAAAGTGAACCGTAGCCATCGGTCTGTTTTGGATGCCCACTGGGACTATCAAAAACGAAATTGCTCAAGCGAACCAGGCATAGCAGACCGGCAAGCCGAACTGTCCCGGAGCAGGCATTGTGAGGGTCTGCTTGCGTTCGGAAGCGGTCCCTCGTGCGGTCAAGCTGATTGAGTTTTGACCCTAGCGATACTTCATACAGAGCACTGCGTGCAATATTCAAACGGTGAGAGCGCCCCGGAGCAGCCCTTACACCACCCAACCGGTCGCTCTCGCCCCCTACCGCAGCAGCGGTTCGGCCACGACCCGGCTCGGGCGCCCGCGGCTGATCAGCACCGCGACGCGGGAATCCTCCGGGTCCGTCTCGAAGCGGGTGCGCAGCCAAGCGACCAGGAACTTCACGTATTCGGAGGCCAGCAGCCGCGCCGAGGCGGGCTTGCGCCACCACGCGTCGGGATCGAGGCCCTCGTGCACGACGGGATGCGGCACCACCCGGTCACCCAGCGACAGCGCGTGGTCGATCTCCAGCAGCGTGCGCGGCATGTGGTAGTTCGACGTCACCACCGCGATGGTGCGGAACCCGTTCTCCCGCATCCAGCGCCGGGTCTCGATGGCGTTGCCGATCGTGTTGCGGGCGCGGTAGTCGAGGTCGACGCAGCAGGCGATCAGGTGCTGCTGGCCGGGATTGAGCCGGGCGATCTCCTCGCGGCTGGTGCGCTCGTTGACGCCGGTGATCAGCAGCCGGCGGCCGTAGCCCGCCGCCAGCAGGTCGATGGCGTCGCCGATGCGCTGCGCGCCGCCCGTGAGCGCGACGATCCCGTCGGCGCGGGCGAAGGGCTGCTGCTCGGTCCGCGCCAGGCAGGAGACGAAGGCGAGGAACCCGGCGCCGAGAGCCATTCCGGCGAGGCCGCCGAGCGCCAGGAGCGCGAGGCCGAGGCGCCGCCAGCCCCGCGGGCGGGCCGGGCCGGCGCGGTCCTGCGCGGCCTCATCGGCGCTTCGCGTCATCATTGCGCGCTTCATCCGCGTGGCATCCCAGGCGATTGAGCATAGTGCCGAATGCGGCGGGCCGGAGGCAACGGGGCGCGGGCGGATTCGTTCATGGGGCGCGGGCCGGGGGCTCAGTCGAGGAAGCGACGCACGGTCACCCGCGAGACGATGCCGGTCACCACGGAGGCGATGATCCCGATCAGCACCACGCTCGCGTAGCCCCGCCAGCCGATCGCGAAGCCGCCGAACAGCGCCTCGATCTCGTCGCCGGCCGGGCTCGCGCGCCAGGCCCGCGTGACCACGCCGCCGAGCGCCAGCGCGCTCAGCGCGGCCACGGCGCCGATCGCCCCGCCGCGGAGCCCGAGGCGGAAGAAGCGCCGCTGGAACTCGCGCGCGATGAAATCGTCGTCCGCGCCCACGAAATGCAGCACCTCCACCACCTCGCGGTTGCCCGCCATGGCGCCCCGGGTCGCGAAGGTCACGGCGAGCCCCGTGGCGAGGAGCACCAGCGCCACCACCGCGACGCCGACGCCCACGAAGGTGTTGGCCATGGTGGAGAGGCGGGTGAGCCAGAGCGCGTGGTCGTCGAGGCTCGCCACCCCCGGCAGGGCCTCGACGAGCCGCTGGCGCAGGGAGGCGAGGTCGGCGGGCGGGTTGCCGGCGAGCCGCACCGTGATCAGCCGCGGCACCGGCAGGTCGCCGAGGTCGAGCCCGCTGCCGAGCCAGGGTTCGAGCAGCCGCTCGGACTCGGTCTTGGTGAGGGCGCGGGTGTCGGCGATGCCGGGCGCCGCGCGGGCGAGGTCCACCGCCTTGGCCACGTCCGCCTCCGCGTCCCGTCCCGGCGCCGGGCGGATCTGGATCGTGACCTCGTTCGCCACCGCGCCCTGCCACTGCGCGGCGCTCGACGCCACGATCTCGGCCGCCCCGGCGCAGAGGGCGGCGAGGAAGGTCAGGATGGCGATGACCGCCGCGAGCGCGCGGCTGGCGCTGCCGTCCGTGGGGACCAGGGGCGCGTTGCGGCGCAGGGCCGCCGGCAGCTCCTCCGCCTTCGCGCGGGGGGCCGGGACGGCGTCGGCGGATGGACCTGCGCTCACGGCGCCCTCACTCCTCGATCCGCAGGCGGCGGTCGCCGAGGATCAGGCGGCGGGCATCGACCAGATCCATCAGGGCGTAGTCGTGGGTCGCGATCAGCACCGAGGTGCCGAGGCGGTTGAGTTCGATGAACAGCCGGAGCAGCCGCCGCCCGAGCTGCGGGTCGACGTTGCCGGTGGGCTCGTCCGCGAGCAGGAGTTCGGGCCGCGCGATCAGCGCCCGGGCGATCGCGGCGCGCTGCTTCTCGCCGCCCGAGAGCAGCGGCGGGAGCACGTGCATGCGCTCGCCGAGCCCGACCCAGCGCAGGAGCTCGACGACCTCCGCCCGGTAGCTCGTCTCGGCCCGGCCCTGCACCCGCAGCGGCAGCGCCACGTTCTCGTAGGTGGTGAGGTGGTCGAGCAGGCGGAAATCCTGGAACACGACGCCCATGCGCCGCCGCAGCCCGGTGAGCGCCCGGCTCGAGATGCCGCTGACCTCCTCGCCGAAGACCGAGACCAATCCGCGGCTGGGCTTGGCCGAGAGCAGGATCAGCCGCAGCAGCGTGGTCTTGCCGGCGCCCGAAGGGCCGGTGAGGAACTGGAAGGAATGCGGCGCGATCGTGAAGCTGATGTCGCTCAGCACCTCGGGTCCGAGCCCGTAGCGCATGCCCACGGTCTCGAACCGGACGACGGGTTCCTCCATCCCGGACAGCAGGCTCTCGCCCGTCACCCTGTATGGTCCGGCAGCCATGCGCTCCCCATTCTCGCTCCGCGTTCGTAGCCTGCCGCACCTTGCGCGGGGCTTGCCCGGGCCGGCCGCTTTACCACGCCTTAACGCTGTGGCGAGAAAACCGGGAGGGTCCGGGCCTCCGGGCGCCGCCGTGACTTGCCATGCTGATCGTCTGCCCGTCCTGCGCCGCCGAGTACCGGCTCGATCCCGACCACATCGGGCCGGAGGGCAGGACGGTGCGCTGCGCCAGCTGCCGGGTGCCCTGGTACGTGGCGCCGCCCGAACCGCCGCCGGGCGAATTGTCGCCGCCCGGCCCGGCGGTGTTCACCGCCGACGAGCCGCCCGCGCCGCCCCCGGCCACGCGTCCCGCGACGCGACGCCGCCGCCTCCCCGCGGCGCTCGTCCCGGTCGGCTGCACGCTCCTCGCCCTCCTGGCGATCGCCGGGGTGCTCCTCGGCCGGGAACGCGTGGTGCGGGCCCTGCCGCAGACGGCGCGCCTCTACGCGGCGATCGGGCTGCCGGTGAATCTGCGCGGCCTCGCCTTCCGGGACGTGGTCGCCTTCGCGCTGCCGGCCGAGGGCCGCGGCGAGGCCCGGCTCGTCGTGGAGGGCGACGTGGTGAGCGCGTCGGGCCGGGTGCGGGACGTGCCGCCGCTCGCCCTCGAACTGCGCGACGAGACCGACCAGGTGGTCTATCGCTGGACCGCCGAGGCGCCTCGGCGCCGGCTGCAGCCCGAGGAGACCGCCCGCTTCCGGGCGGAGCTGGAGGCGCCGCCCCCGCGCGGCCGGCGCGTCCTGGTCCGATTCGCCGCGGTTGACACGGCGCAATCCACGGGCAGCGTAGGGACATCCCCGCCCGACCACGAATGAGAGCCGATGAGTCCTCCCGACATCCCCCGCGTCCGCGTCCTGTTCGAGGAGGCGGCCATCGCGCAGCGCAACGAGGAGATGGCGCGGGCGATCGCGGCCGAGCCGCTGCGGGACCTCCTGGTCGTGGCGGTGCTCAAGGGCAGCTTCATGTTCGCCGCCGACCTGATCCGCGCGCTGCACCGGGCGGGTCTGAGCCCGCAGGTGGAGTTCATCCACCTGTCGAGCTACCGGGCCGCCACGGTCTCGTCCGGTCAGGTCGCGATCCTGCGCGACGTCGAGAGCGAGGTGCGCGGGCGGGACGTGCTGCTGATCGACGACATCCTGGAATCCGGCCGCACGCTGGTCTACGCCAAGGACCTGCTGATGGCCCGGGGCGCCCACCGCGTCCTCACCGCCGTCCTGCTCGAGAAGCCGGGCAAGCGCGCGGTGACGATCGAGGCGGACCACGTGGGCTTCGTCTGCCCGGACGTGTTCGTGGTCGGCTACGGCATGGACGTGGCGCATGCCTTCCGGCAGCTTCCCTTCGTGGGCTTGGTGGATTACGGCGACGGCGAGCCGGATCTGTTCGACCGGGCCGCGACGGCATGACCCTGCGGGAAACCTTGGCGGTTCCCGCGATTTGCCCCATCACTGGATGATTCGCCCGCGCGGCCGAGAGACGAAGGATATGGCGACCATCCTGCTTGTCGACGACGAGGAGTCGATCCGGGGCTTCCTGAAGCGGGGCCTGGAGATGGATGGGCACCGCGTCGTCACGGCCATCGACGGCAGCGACGGGCTCGACCGCCTGGCCGAGGCCGCGGGCGCCTTCGACCTGATGCTCACGGATATCCGCATGCCGCTGATGGACGGGATCGCGCTCGCGCTCGCGGCCAAGCGCGACTACCCGTCCCTGACGATCATGCTGATGACCGGCTTCGCCGACCAGCGCGAGCGCGCCCGCGGCCTCGACGCGATCGTCTCGGACGTGCTGACGAAGCCCTTCACCCTCGCCGACATGCGCGCGAGCGTGCGCCGGGTGCTCGCCGCGGAGGCGCGCTGCGAGGGGTGACGGGGGTGCCGGACCGGTCCTAGGCCACGCGCCGCGCGGCGCCGGCCGGATCCGTCTCCCCGCGCGAAGCAGCGGTGCGCGCCGCGATCAGGGCCTTGGCCGCCTCCACCGCCGGGCCGGCGATCGCCACGGGCAGGCAGGAGGCCTCGTAGGTCAGCGGCGTGAACACCGGATGCAGGATCGTCGCCCCGTCCTCGCCGTCGAACCCGGCGCGCTGCCCCGCCTCGAGGTAGCTCTCGCAGGGCAGACCCTCGGCGAGCACCACGTCGTGCAGGTCGAGTTCGACGTGCAGGTACTCCACCTCCGACCAGTCCAGCACCGCCACCGCCTCGCCGTCGACGAGCGCCCCGGCCGGGACGAGGTGGTCAGCGAACCGCACGCCGTGGCCGGGTGAGAGGACGAGGTCGCGCTCGGGGATGCCGGGCGCCACGGCCCCGGCGCGGATCCGCACGGGGCGGACGCGCTCGGGCTGCGGATGAGCGCCGAGGCGCAGGCGACGGCGGCCGACCCACGTCACCGGCCGGGCCGCGCCGTCCGCGGTGACGAGGAGGTCGCCCGGGGCGAGATCCTCGATGCGCCGCGCGCCCTGCGGCGTGAGGAGGCGGGTGCCGGCCGCGAAGCAATTGACCGTCGCGGCGGGCGGGGCGGGGGCCGTCGAGGCGAACTGAAGCTGTCCGAGCACGCCGCCGATCGCCGCGCCGATCTTGGCGGCGCCCGCCGGGTTCTCGTGGATCCCATCGAGCGTGTCGGTGCTCGGATCGAGACCGACGTCGCCGACGACCCTGATGCGGCTCCCGTAGGCCACCAGGCTCGGGTCGCCGCTGGACGTGTTGATCAGGCGGTTGAGTTCGGCGCGGGTCGGCTCGTTCGCCGTGCTGTTCTGCCAGGTCGGATCGATGCGGGGCGGCACGTCGACGGCGACGACGTATTGCGCCCCCGCGTCGAGGTAGCTCTTCCACATGCGCGTCAGGGTGCCGTAGATCTGGGCCGCCGACTTGCGCTGCGGAATGTCGTTCGTGCCCGCCAGGAGCACCACGGCGTCCGGATGGAGCGCGTTGACCGATCCGACCTCGCCCGCCATCTGCGTCGCCGTCTCGCCGCCGACGGCCTGGTTGTACCCGTCCGGCAGATCGAAGCTGTTCCGTGGGGCCGCCGCCTGCAGCGCGAACGGCACCCAGATGCCGGATGCGGTGAGGCTGTCGCCTTCGACGACGAGACGCGGGTTGCTGGTAGGGATGGACACGGTGTTGCTTCAGCCTCCCAGGCAGCTTTAATCCGGTCAGATCCCGCCGATCTCGAATGCCGCGAAGAACGAATGGTCGCGCCAAACCGTGATGGAAGGTTGAGCCCTGCGCTTCATCCCCAGCCTGGACGGAGGCGATGCGTATGCGGGACATTCATCGTCAATGACTAGCGCAGTATCTGACTTTAGGAAAGTCGCAGGCTCGACGATGGTTGGACGATCATCCAACTGTCTCGACGGATTTTCGCTCGTCGTTGCGGATTTGCCGCGGGTTCGTCGCCGCGATCATCGGGACGGGGCCGCCGATCGTGGGAGAGGGCCGCGCGTCGGGCCCGGGCCCGCTGCCCGTCTCACACCTCCTCGCGCAGCACCCGCCGGATGATCTTGCCCGTGGTGGTGAGCGGGAGACTCGTCCGGAACGCGATCTCCCGCGGATATTCGTGGGCCGAGAGGCGCTGGCGCACGAAGTCCTGGATCTCGGCCGCCAGCGCGTCCGAGGGCGCGTGGCCCGGCCGCAGCACCACGACGGCCTTGACGATCTCGGTGCGCACGGGATCGGGCTTGCCCACCGCGGCCGCGAGCGCCACCGCCGGGTGGCGCAGCAGGCAATCCTCGATCTCGCCCGGGCCGATCCGGTAGCCCGACGAGGTGATGACGTCGTCGTCGCGCCCGACGAAGTGCACGTATCCGTCACCGTCGACCCGGCCCTGGTCTCCGGTCGTCATCCAGTCGCCGAGGAACTTCCGCCCGGTCGCCTCCGGGTCGCGCCAGTAGCCGAGGAACATCACCGGGTCGGGCCGCGCCACCGCGATCTGGCCGATCTCGCCGGCTTCGGTCGGCGTCCCGTCCGGGCGGATCACCGCCACGCGGTGGCCCGGCACGGGCTTGCCCGTCGAGCCCGCCCGCGCCAGGCCCAGGGCCGCGCAGGAGGCGAGAACGAGGTTGCACTCGGTCTGCCCATAGGCCTCGTTCACCGTCAGCCCGAGCGCGCCCCGCGCCCAGTCGAAGGTCTCGGGGCCCAGCATCTCGCCCGCGGAGGCCAGCGTGCGCAGGCGCGAGAGGTCGAACCGCGCGCGGGGATCCGCGACGGTGCGCAGCATCCGCAGGGCGGTCGGCGGCACGAAGGCGTTGGCGACCGCGAGATCCGCCATCAGCCGGAACGCCTCCTCGGGCTCGAACTTCTCCGCCTTGCGCGCCACCACGGCGATCCCGTGATGCAGGCTCGGCAGCAGCGCGTTGAGGAGCCCGCCCGCCCAGGCCCAGTCGGCGGGCGTCCACATCCGGTCGCCGGGGCGCGGCATGAAGTCGTGCATCATGGCGAAGCCCGGGAGGTGGCCGAGCAGCACCCGGTGTCCGTGCAGGGCGCCCTTGGGCGGCCCGGTCGTGCCGGAGGTGTAGATCATCAGCGCCGGATCGTCCGGCCCGGTCTCGACGGGGGCGAAATCCGGCGAGCCGGCGGCGAGGAGGTCGGGCAGGCCCAGGGCGCCCTCGCCCGCGCCCTCCGTGGCGATCAGCAGGGACAGGTCGGGGAGCGCCTCCCGCAGGGGCGCGAGCTTGGCGAGACCGGCCGCGTGGGTGACCACCGCCTTCGCGCCCGCGTCGCCGAGCCGGTGGAGGAGCGCGTCCGGCCCGAACACCACGGCCAGGGGCAGCGCCACGGCGCCGAGCTTGTAGATCGCCAGATGCGCGATCACCACGGGCGCGGATTGGGGCAGCAGCACCGCGACGCGGTCGCCGCGGGCGACGCCGTGGGCCCGCAGCGCGTTGGCGAGGCGGTTCGAGGCGTCGCGGAGCGCGGCGAAGCTCCAGGTCTCGACGCGTCCCTCCGCCGCCACCTCGAGGAGCGCCGGCCGCCCCGGATCCGCGCGCGCCCAGCGATCGCAGACGTCGACCGCGATGTTGTAGCGTTCCGGGATCCGCCAGCGGAACCCGGAGCGGAACGCCTCGTAGGTGGCGGGCGCGCTCACGCCCCACGCGCCGGGAAGGTGCCCGGGAAGGCGAAATCGCCGATCGGGTGCCGGCCGTTCGGGGTCTCGCGGGCGCGCAGCTCCTCCGACAGGGTGGCCGGATCGGCCCTGCGGCCGACCGCGAAGGCGGCCTCGACCCGGTGGTTCTCCGGCACCTTGAGCACCTCCGGGGCGCGGCCGTGATCGAAGCCGCCCATCCCGTGGGCGTGCCAGCCCAGCCGGACGGCCTGGAGCTGGAACAGCGCCGAGGCGGTGCCGGCGTCGAAGGAGGCGCTCCAGGACGGCTTCAACCCGTCCTTGGTGTTCATCATCTGGTTCGAGACGATGAAGAGCAGCGCGCCCGCATCCTTCACCCAGCCCTGGTTGAACGGCACCAGGAGGTCGAAGAGCGGTCCCCATTGGGGCGTGTCGCGCAGGGCGTAGACGAAGCGCCAGGGCTGCGAGTTGTACGAGGACGGCGCCCAGCGCGCCGCCTCGATCATGGTCAGCAGGTCGGCCTCCGGGACCGCCTCGCCCGTGAAGGCGCGCGGCGACCAGCGCTCCAGGAACAGGGGATCGATCGGACGGTCGGCTTGGCGGGAAGGGGATGACGTCACGGCAGGTCTCCGAAACGGACGCGCCTTCCTGCCAGCCCGGCGGCCCCTTGTCACGCCGGCTCCGCTCCTGGTCACAGCGGGAGCAGCCCGTCGCTCTTCACCTCCTCCATCACCGCGTAGGTCCGGGTCTCGGTGACGCCCGGCAGGGCGAGCAGCACCTCGCCGAGGAAGCGCCGATAGGCCGGCATGTCCCCGACGCGCGTCTTCACAAGGTAGTCGAAGCCCCCGCCCACCATGTGGCACTCCAGCACCTCCGGCGCCCGCCGCACCGCCGCGGCGAACCGCTCGAAGATGTCGGGCGTGGTCTTGTCGAGGGACACCTCCACGAAGACCAGGAGCCCGAGGCCGAGCCGGTGCGGGTCGAGCCGCGCCCCGAAGCCGGTGATCACGCCCTCCTTCTGAAGGCGGCGCAGGCGTTCGCCGGTGGCGGTGGGCGAGAGCCCGACCCGCTCGGCGAGGTCCACCGTGGCAATCCGTCCCTCGCGCTGCAGGACCGCGAGGAGGCGCCGGTCGATGCGGTCGAGCTTGTCGGAGGATTTCACTGCCCAGGCTCCTTCACGCCGCTGATCCGGCGGAGTTGAGCCTTCTATTGCGGTCGAACGGCGGCGTCATCGGCCGTAAGCTTGCGCCCATCCCGCACGAGGCCCGCCATGTCCGTCCCGCTCCCCGCCTTCTCGGCTCCCTACGCGTCCGACGACGCGGCGCTCGCCCGCCGCTTCCTCGCCGGCGCCGCACTGCCGCCCGAGCGGGAGGACCGCGTCGACGCCCTCGCCCGCGACCTCGTCGGGGCGATCCGGCAGGAGGGCGGACGGATCGGCGGCGTCGAGGCGCTGCTGCGGGAATATTCACTCTCCACCAAGGAGGGCCTCGCCCTCATGGTCCTGGCGGAGGCGCTGCTGCGCGTGCCCGACGCCGCCACCGCCGACCGGCTGATCGAGGACAAGCTGCGCCTCGGCGGGTTCGACCGGCACGCCACCCGGTCCGAGGCGCTCCTCGTCAACGCGTCGTCCTGGGCGCTCGGCCTCTCGGCCCGGATCATCCAGCCCGGCGAGACCCCGGAGGGCATCCTGCAGGGCCTCGCCCGGCGCCTCGGCCTGCCCGCCGTGCGCCAGGCCGCCCGCCAGGCCATGCGGGTGATGGGCAACCACTTCGTCCTCGGGGAGACGATCCAGGCGGCGCTCAAGCGCGCGGGGAGCGGCCAGGGGCGGCTCTACCGCTACTCCTTCGACATGCTGGGCGAAGGCGCTCGCACCGCCGAGGATGCCCGCGCCTACGCGGCCTCCTACGCGGCGGCGATCGCGGCGATCGGGCAGGCCGCCGGCAACCGGCCGCTGCCGGACCGGCCCGGCATCTCGGTCAAGCTCTCGGCCCTCCACCCGCGCTACGAGGCCATGAGCCGCGCCCGGGTGATGGACGAACTGGTGCCGGTGCTCCTGGGCCTGGCGCAGGCCGCCCGCGCCCACGACCTCAACTTCACGGTCGATGCCGAGGAGGCGGACCGGCTCGAACTCTCCCTCGACGTGATCGAAGCCGTGCTGGCCGACTCCTCCCTCGCCGGCTGGGACGGGTTCGGGCTCGCCGTCCAGGCCTACCAGAAGCGCTGCCTGCCGGTGATCGACCACGTGGCGGCGCTCGCCGCGCGCCTCGACCGGCGCCTGATGGTCCGCCTCGTCAAGGGCGCCTACTGGGACAGCGAGGTGAAGCGCGCCCAGGAGCGGGGGCTCGCCGACTTCCCGGTCTTCACCCGCAAGAGCATGACGGACCTGAGCTACCTGGCGGCGGCCGAGCGGCTGCTGGCGCACCGGCCGCGTCTCTTCCCGCAATTCGCCACCCACAACGCGCTCACCGTCGCGGCCATCGTCGAGCGGGCGGGGCCGGGGGAGGGCGGCTACGAGTTCCAGCGCCTGCACGGGATGGGCGAGGCCCTCTACGAGCGCCTGCTCGCGACCGTGCCGGGGGCGGCCTGCCGCACCTACGCTCCGGTCGGGGGCCACCGGGACCTCCTCGCCTACCTGGTGCGGCGCCTGCTGGAGAACGGGGCGAATTCCTCCTTCGTGTCGCAGGCCGCCGACCCGTCGGTGCCCGTGGAGGCGCTGCTGCGCCGGCCCGCCGAGAGCGTCGGGCGTCCCGAGAACGCCCGCCACGCGACCCTGCGCCGGCCGCGCGACCTCTTCGCCCCCGAGCGCGTCAACGCGGCGGGCATCGAGTTCGGTGAGCGCGCGGCCCTCGACGGGCTCCTCGCCGAGATCCGCGCCGCCTCCGGCCCGGGCGAGGCGGCGCCCGTGATCGACGGCGTCGCGCAGGCGGGCGCCGCCCGGCCCGTCCTCAGCCCGATCGACGGGGCGACCCCCGTCGGCACGGTGGTCGACGCCGCGCCCGAGACGGCCGACCGGGCGATGGCGGCGGCGCGGAAGGCGTTCCGGTCCTGGGACCGCATGCCGGCCGCCCGGCGCGCCGCCGCCCTCGACCGGGCCGCCGACGCCATGGAGGCGGCGCGCGCGCGCCTCCTCCACCTGCTCCAGGCGGAGGCCGGCAAGACCCTCGACGACGCGCAGGCCGAATTGCGCGAGGCGGTCGATTTCTGTCGCTACTACGCCGCGCAGGGCCGGCGGCAATTCGGCGAGGCCCTGGCGCTGCCGGGCCCCGCCGGCGAGAGCAACCGCCTCGTGCTGCGCGGGCGCGGGGTCGTGGTGGCGATCTCGCCCTGGAACTTCCCGCTGGCGATCTTCACCGGTCAGGTCGCGGCCGCGCTCATGGCCGGCAACGCCGTGGTGGCCAAGCCCGCCGAGCAGACGCCCCTGATCGCCGCCGAGGCCGTGCGGCTGCTGCACGGGGCCGGCATCCCGCCGGGCGCCCTCCAGCTCGTCCCGGGCGACGGCGCGGTGGGCGCGCGCCTCGTCGCGCATCCGGCGGTGGCGGGCGTCGCCTTCACGGGATCGACCGAGGTGGCGCGCGCCATCAACCGGGCGCTCGCCGCCAAGGACGGGCCGATCGTGCCCCTGGTGGCCGAGACCGGCGGCATCAACGCCATGCTGGTCGACGCCACCGCGCTTCCCGAGCAGGTCGCCGACGACGTCGTCACCTCGGCCTTCCGCTCCGCCGGCCAGCGCTGCTCGGCCCTGCGCCTCCTCCTGGTGCAGGACGACGTGGCGGACCGCATGATCCGCATGATCGCCGGCGCCGCCCGCGAACTGCGCCTGGGCGATCCGCGCGATCCCGCGGTGCAGATCGGGCCGGTGATCGACGCGGAGGCGAAGGCGCGGCTCGACGCGCACGGGGCCGCGATGCGGCGGGAGGCGCGGACCCACTTCGCGGGCGAGGCGCCGGCCGGCGGCTTCTACGTGGCGCCGCAGATCTACGAGATCCCCGGCCCGCAGGCCCTGCGCGAGGAGGTGTTCGGGCCGATCCTGCACGTCGCCCGCTACCGGGCGGCGGATCTCGACCGGGTGCTCGACGCGATCGAGGCCAGCGGCTACGGCCTGACGCTCGGGATCCACTCGCGGATCGACGCGACCGTCGAGCGGGTGGTGGACCGCCTTTCCACCGGCAACGTCTACGTCAACCGCAACATGATCGGCGCCGTGGTGGGCGTGCAGCCCTTCGGCGGCAGCGGCCTCTCGGGAACCGGCCCGAAGGCGGGCGGCCCGCACGCCCTCGCCCGCTTCGCCACGGAGCAGACCGTGACCGTCAACACGGCCGCCGCGGGGGGCGACGCGGCCCTGCTGGCGGCCGAGGGCTGACCGCGATCCCGCCCGGCGGCGGCGCGGCGTCCGGGAGGGCGCCCCGTCGGGATCGTTGTGGCGCGACGCGGCGACGCGGCGCTCCCAGCCGAGGGAGAGCCCCGTCGCAGCCTTCGGCCGCGTCGAGCGGCCCTTGGGCGCTGCTCCTCCAGAACTGACGGTGGAATCGTGATTTCTCGCCCAGCGAATGCGCGTGATGGCGGGAGAGTCTCGGATCTGAATCGATATAAATGGAGGGTTTCACGCGTTCGTACTTGAAATAATGAGGTGTATCCAAAAAATATCCCGGGAAGAGACTAGATTGCATTTGAACAAATGATCAAACGTTAAGGCGGCTGCGTCTACCATTCGGCCTAGATCGCGGGTGGAACACGGAGCCGATGGTCGCAAGCTTGATGTGCCTGGGCGAGCAGCACGCGGGATGGATCCTGCTCGTCGCGGGCCTCGTC
Source organism: Methylobacterium sp. JK268 (assembly GCF_054052225.1). NCBI lineage: Bacteria > Pseudomonadati > Pseudomonadota > Alphaproteobacteria > Hyphomicrobiales > Methylobacteriaceae > Methylobacterium > Methylobacterium sp. JK268. Next base: position 158,576 of record NZ_JBSVZN010000015.1, read on the forward strand.
GCCTGGACCTCCGCGGCGATCGCTCTGCGGATGCTCGACCACGCGGATCGTGCCCGGACGGGACGCAACCTGCCGTGGCTGCTCGCGGCGGGGTTCTGCGCCGGTGCCGGCATCTGGAGCACGCATTTCATCGCCCTGCTGGGCTACGATCCGAGCCTCGACGCCGCCTACGCGCTGGTGCCGATGCTCGCGTCAATGGCGGCGGCGATCGGCGGCAGCCTCATGGCCTTCGCGGTGCTGGAGGCCTCGGACCGGCTGCTGGCGGCCGTCGCGGGCGGAGGACTGTTCGGCCTCGGCGCGGCGGCCACGCACTACGCCGGCATGGTGGGCATCGAGTTCCCCACCCTGATCGTCTGGGATCCGGGGCGGGCGACCGCCGCGGTGGTGATCGGCAGCACGGGGATCGCGGCCGGGTTCGGCCTCTACCGGAGGGCCGGGCGGCGCGGTGCCGTCCTCCTGCCCGCGGCGCTCGTGGCCGGGGGCGTCGGTCTCCTGCATCTGCTCGCCATGACCGCGATCACGCTTCGGCACGATCCGCGGATCGTCGTCCTGACGACCGCCCTTCCCCGCGGCACCCTGGTGCTGGCGGTCGCCGGCGTGATGGCGGCGATCCTCGGCTTCGCGGCGCTCGGGCTCGTGGCCGATCGCCTGCGGCAGGCCAATGCGGCGCTGACCCGGCGCGGGGAGGATCTGGCCCGGCAGACGGCGCAGTTCGACGCGGCCCTGAACGCCATGTCGCAGGGGCTCTGCCTCTACGACACCGAAGGGCGGCTCGTCGTCGCCAATCGCCGGTTCCGCGAGATCTACGGCCTGCCCGGCGACGCGCCGCCGGTCGGTCTGCCGCTCGCGCATGTTCTCTGCGTGATCGGCCCCGCCCCGGCGGAGCGCGCCGCCCTGGCGGCGGTCCACCGCGACCCGGAGGCCGGCCCCTTCCAGCACCTCTCGCCCGCGGGGCGCACCGTCGCGATCTCGCGCGGGGCGATGGCGGATGGCGGCTTCGTGGTGACCTACGAGGACGTGACCGAGCGGTCGCGGGCGGAGGCGGCTTTGCGCGCCAGCGCCACCGCCCTGCAGGCGAGCGAGGAGCGCCTCGCCTTCGCTCTCGACGGCGGCACGGATGGGCATTGGGATTGGAACATCGCCACCGGCGAGGTCTGGTACTCCGACCGCTGGCTGACGATGCTCGGCTTCGCCGCGGGCGAGCTCGACGGCAGCGTCCGGACCTGGGAGCGCCTCTGCCATCCGGAGGATTGGCGCCGGACCGCGCGTCTCCTGGCGGAGCATTTCGATGGGCGGGCGCCGGACTTCACCTGCGAGCAGCGCCTGCGGCGCAAGGACGGCGCCTTCGCCTGGGTCCTGGCGCGTGGCAAGGTCGTGGCGCGCGGCGCCACCGGCGCGCCGCTGCGGATGGTCGGCACCCAACTCGACATCACGCACCGCAAGGAGGCGGAGGCGCGCTTCGTTCACATGGCGAGCCACGACCCCCTGACCGGGCTGCCCAATCGGTTGCTGTTCCAGGAGCGCCTCGCCCAGAACCTCGCCGAGGCGGATCGCGTCGGCACCCCCTTCGCCGTGTTCTGCCTCGACCTCGACGGCTTCAAGGCGGTGAACGACGGCTTCGGCCATTCGGCCGGCGACGCGCTCCTGCGGGTCGCCGCGGAGCGGATTCGCGCGACCCTGCGGGGCGACGACCTCGTGGCGCGGCTCGGCGGCGACGAGTTCGCGGTGCTGATCCCCGGCCCGCAGCCGCGCGAGCGCTACGCCCGCGTCGCCGAGCGGCTGATCGGGGCGATGCGGGAGCCCCTGATCCTTCACGGGGAGGAGGTCGTCGTCGGTGTGAGCGTCGGCATCGCGCTCGCGCCCGATCACGGAACGGACGGGGACGACCTCGTGCGCCGGGCGGACCTCGCCCTCTACCGGGCGAAGGCCGAGGGGCGGAACACCTACCGGTTCGCCGACGCCGCCGAAGGAACGCGCCCGCTCCGGCGGGCCGCGGCGCGCTAGAGACTGTCGCGATCCCGGCACCATGGCCGCAACGGCTTATTGACCGACGGTCAGTCAAAGAGCAGGATGATCCCCGCCCCGATCCCGAACGCCAGGAGGCCGTGATGTCCGCCCAAGCCCTGCTGCTCACCCTGTTCCGCTACAAGGAGAGCGCCGACGCCGAGTTGATCGCGGCCGTCTCCACCCTCGACGCCGCCGACCGCGACGTCGCGACGGCGCTCCGGATCCTGCATCACAACCACATCATCGACCGCATCTTCGCGGCGAATCTCCAGCGCCGGGATCACGGCTACCGCACGGATTGGAGCGAGGAGTCACCGCCGGTGCATCGCCTCGCGGCCGAGGTCGCGGAGATCAATCGCTGGTACGTCGCGTATCTGTCGCGCGCGACCGCCGAGGATCTCTCGGAATCCGTCGATTTCCGCTTCTCCGACGGGGGGCACGGCCGGATGTCGAGGGAGGAGATGCTGGCCCACGTCGTCACCCATGGCGGCTACCATCGGGGTGAGGTCGGTCGGCTCCTCCCGACGATCGGGGAGACGAAGCGTCGCGACGTCTTCGCGGGCTACCTGCATCGCGTCGAGCCGGACCGCCGCGCGGCCTGACGGGGCGCGGGGCCGACCACGGATCCGCCGCGACGCGCCGCGGGGCTGAGGCCCGGCCCCGCCGGTCAGGCCGGCGAGCCGCCCGACGCGACGAGCCGCAGGGCCGGCCTCAGGCTCGCCTGCGCCGCCACCTTGCGCTCCAGTTCGCCGTCGCGGAACGGTTTCTGCACGATGCGCTCCTCGCCGGCCATGCCGACGGCCTTGAGTGCATCGAGGTCGGCGAACCCCGTGACGAACAGCACCGGGAGGTGCGGCCAGCGCTGCGCGATCTCGGCCGCAACCTCCGCGCCGTTCATGCCCGGCATGGCGAAGTCGAGGATCACGCCGTCGACCCGCGCGTCGCGCTCCAGCGCCTGGAGGGCCGCGAGGCCCGAGCCGGCCTCGCGGATCTCGTAGCCGATCCCCGCGAGCTTGGCCGCGGTCACCTCCCGCACGGCGCTGTCGTCGTCGACCACGAGCAGCACCGGCGCCCCGCCGTGCCGGCCCGGCGCCGGCCCCACCGGGTCGGAGGGCGCGGCGTGCCCGACGATGCCGACGATCGCCGCCCGCGGCAGGTACACCTTCACGGAGGTGCCCTCGCCGAGGCGCGTGTCGATGCGGACGCCCCCGCCCGACTGCTTGGCGAAGCCGTAGACCTGGGCGAGGCCGAGGCCCGAGCCCTTGCCCATCTCCTTGGTGGTGAAGAACGGCTCGAAGACCCGCTTGAGCACCTCCGGCGGGATGCCCGAGCCGGTGTCGCAGACCGCCACCATCACGTAGTCGCCCGGCGGCGGCTCCTCCGGCCGGCGCGGCGCGTCGAGGACGCGCACGTTGGCCGTCTCGATCGTCAGTCCGCCCCCCACCGGCATCGCGTCGCGGGCATTGATGCAGAGGTTGAGGATGACGAGTTCGATCTGGGTCGCGTCGACCAGGGCCGGCCAGAGGTCGGCCTGCAGCGTCGTCTCGATCCGCACCGCCCCGCCGATCGAGCTCTGCAGCAGGTCGCGCATGGTCGCGACCGTCTGGTTGAGCTGCACCGGCGTCGGTTCGAGCCGCTGGCGCCGCGAGAAGGAGAGGAGCTGCGAGGTCAGCCGGGCGCCGCGCTCGGCCGCGCCCCGCATCATCGCGAGGCGCCGCTTGGTGCGCTCGTCCGCGGCCAGGGGCTCGAGGAACTCGATGTTGCCGGCGATCACCGTCAGCAGGTTGTTGAAGTCGTGCGCGACGCCGCTGGTGAGCTGGCCGATCGCCTCCAGGCGCTGGGCCTGCCGCAGGGCCTCCTCGGCGCGCTCGCGCTCGGCGATCTCGGCCCGGAGCGCGAGGTTGGCCTCGGCGAGTTCGCGGGTGCGGTCCGCGACCCGCGCCTCCAGGGTCTCGTTCAGCTCGCGCAACGCCTGCTCGGCGGCCCGGCGCTCGGCCTTCGCCCGCGCCTCGGCGAGCGCCCGGATCAGCACGCGCGGCAGGCGGTCGAGGCGCTGCTTGGTCACGTAGTCGGTGGCGCCGTTCTTCAGCGCCTCCACGGCCACGTCCTCGCCGAGCGTGCCCGACACGAACACGAAGGGGACGTCCGGGCAGCGCGTCCGCGCGATGGCGAGCGCGCTCATCCCGTCGAAGGCCGGCAGCACGTAATCGGCCAGGATGAGGTCGCTGGCACCGCGCGCGGCGGCGGCCTCGAAGCCCTCGCGGGTCATGACCCGCTCGATCCGGCAGGGAATGCGGGCATCGTCCAGGACGACGCCGAGCAGTTCGGCGTCGAGGTCGCTGTCCTCCAGCAGGAGGATGCGCAGGGGCGGGCCCTCGGCCAGGCCGTCGTCCGTCAGGCGTTCGATGGCCAGCCTCCCTTGCGCGGCGGCGGTTCGTTGAGCACCGCCCAAAACACGCCGAGATCCTGGATCGCCTCGAAGAATTCCTTGAACCCGACGGGCTTCACCACGAAGGCGTTCACGCCGAGCTCGTAGGACCGCACGAGGTCCGATTCCTCGCGGGAGGAGGTCAGCATCACGATCGGCACCAGACGCATCCTCGCGTCGCTCTTCACGGCGGCGAGCACCTCCAGCCCGTCGACCTTCGGAAGCTTGAGGTCGAGGAGCACCACGGCCGGGTCGCGCAGGTCCCGGTCCTCGTAGCGCCCGCGCCGGTACAGGTAGTCGAGGGCCTCGGCACCGTCGCGGCAGATCACGATGTCGTTCGCGAGCTGGCTCTTCTCCAGGGCCGCCAGCGTCAGCTCGATGTCGTTCGGGTTGTCCTCGACCAGGAGGATCGGCTTCAGGTCAGCCACGGTGCCGGGTCTCCGCACGGATCGGCAGGGTGAAATGGAATGTCGCGCCGCGCCCGAGAGCGCCCTCGGCCCAGGTCCGGCCCCCGTGCCGCTCGACGATGCGGCGGACATTGGCGAGGCCGATCCCCGTACCCTCGAACTCCTCGACGCGGTGCAGGCGCTGGAAGACGCCGTACAGCTTATTCACATAGGCCATATCGAAGCCCACGCCATTATCGCGCACAAAGAAAATTGCTTCCCCATCGGCATCCGGCCCGCGGCCGACCTCGATCAGGGCCTCCTCGCGCCCGCGCGTGTACTTGACGGCGTTCGACAGAAGGTTCTCCAGAACGAGTCGCAGCATCATCGGGTCGGCGTAGACGCGGCCGAGCGAGCCCACCTGCCAGCGGATGGCGCGGTCGGGACCGGCGTCCCGCAGCACCTTGCGCCGCACCTCCTCCACCACGAGGTTCATATCGGCCGAGACGCGGTTGAGGGCGTTGCGCCCCATCTGCGAGAAGGTCAGGAGGTTGTCGACGAGAGTCCCGGCCGAGAAGGCGGCCTCGATGATCGTGTCGACGTAGTGCCGGCCCTTGTCGGAGAGACGGTCGCCCTCCCGCGAGCGCAGCAGCTCGGCGTAGCCGACGATGTGGCGAAAGGGCGCACGCAGGTCGTGGCTCACCGAGTAGGAGAAGGCCTCGAGCTCCTTGTTCGACCGCTTCAGCTCGTCCGTCATGGCGGCGAGTTCCTCGGCCCGGCGCAACACGATTCCCAGCACCGCGGCCCGCAGGTCCTTGGCGGCGTCGATCTCGGGCTCCGACCACGGCAGGGAGCGGCCCTGCACGGTCTCCTTCCAGGTCTCGAAGGAGCGGCGCGGGTGCAGGCGCACGGAGCCGTCGGGTGCGTCGCGGGTCTCGGGCTTGGTGGGGTTGCCGCCCCAGCGCACGGTGCGCACCACCTCCGGCCTGAACCAGAGCACGTAGCTCGCGTATTTCTTGGAGATCGAGATGGCGAGGAGGCCGCTGGCCCTCGCGACGATCCCGGCCGCCGACGGGTGCACCTCGCCGAGCGCGTCCGTAACCACGAGGTCCTCGCCCGAGTGCTCCGTCGCGAGCCAGGCGTAGAGGTCCCGCACCGCCGCCTCTCCGGGCGTCTCGCCGATCAGCCGGCACTGCTCGCCGGTGACGATGGCGGCGCCGCCCGCATCCGTGAGCGCGAGCACCTCGTCCGGATGGTTGAGCAGCCCGTCGAGGAAGTTGTCCTCCTCCGCCATGAAGCCGAGCAGCCGCGCCGCGAGGCTCCCGAGCCGCAGACGCGTCTCGGCCTGGGCGCCGCGCTCCTTGGCGGCAAGCTGGAGCGCGAAGATCCGGGTGAGGAAGTCGCAGGCGTTGCGGGCCTGCAGCGGCACCCGGCGCGGCGCCTTGTTGTGGCAGGAGATCAGGCCCCACAGCGCCCCGTCGACCAGGATCGACACCGACATCGACGCCATGGTGCCCATGTTGCGCATGTACTGCACGTGGACCGGCGAGACGGAGCGCAGGATCGACTGGCTGAGATCGAGGGGACGCCCGCTCGACGGGGTCAGGGCCGGGCGGATCGGCACCGGCGCGTAGGCCGCGTCCGGGATGATGCGCAGGCGGTTGCGCCGGTAGAGGTCGCGGGCCTGGGAGGGGATGTCGGTGGCCGGGAAGCGCAGGTCGAGGTAGGAGGGCAGCACGCCGTTGCCGTCCTCCGCCACCACGGTGCCGTTCCAGTCCCGGTCGAACCGGTAGACCAGGGCGCGGTCGAAGCCGGTGATGTGGCGGATGTCCCGGGCGAGCAGCGCGCAGAGTTCCGGCACCGAGCCGGCCGCGTGCAGCCCCTCCACGAAGGCGTTGAGGCGCGGGTGCAGGGCGTCGAGGCTGGCATCCGTGCCCGCGGCCTCGCCGGATTCCTCCAGTTCGAGGACGGTGAGCCCGTCCGCGCGGTGCAGCGCGAGGTCGTACGCGACCGGCCCGGCCGCCGTGTCCAGGGTGAGGGTGCGCAGGTAGCGGGCCCCCTCGCGCTCGGGATGGTTGGCGAGCCCCGCCGCGACCGCGTCCATGATCTCCGGGAAGGCGGTCCGGAGCGGCTGGCCCGTCACCGCGCCGCCCGGCCGGCCGGGCCGGTCGGGCACGTTGTCGCTCGCCTGCACGATGCGCAGATCGGGCCCCTGCGCCGCCAGGAGGAAGCCGTGGGGCTGGATCGTGCCGAGGATGTGGATCGGCTCCCGATCGCAGGCGGTCAGTGCCTCGCTCTCGGGCAGGCGCGCGGCCGAACTCAAGCTCTCGCCTCCATGGTGGCTCTCCTTCTTCGTCACCATACATATGTCGTCCGGCCTAGGCGACCCGGGTGCGAGCACCGGATGAAAGGCCGAGGTGGTGCGTGGGATCTCGCGATCGGACGGCGGCGCGGCGGACCCGCGTCCGGCCGGCCCGTCGGGCGCCCGCGGCAGGCGCGCGCGCCGACGCCGGCCCTGACGAATCCTCGACGAGCGGCGTGACGAACCGCCCGCATCCGCTAACGTAGGGCGTCCAGGTTGCGGGCGGCCGCCGCGTAGCCGTTCGCCTTGGCGAGGCCGAGCCAGTACCGCGCCTGCGCCACGTCTCGCGGAACCCCGAAGCCACGCGCATAGGCGACCCCGAGGGCGTTCTGACCCGCTGCGTTCCCGTTCTTGGCCGCCTGCTGGTACCAGGTGACCGCCTCGGACGGGCTGGCCGTCACGCCATCCCCGCGCTCGTACATCATGCCGAGGTCGAACTGCGCGGCCGCGTTGTTCTGCCGGGCGGCGCGCTGAAAGAAGCCGAGGGCGACGGCGGGATCCCGCGCCACGCCGGTGCCGTTGAGGTAGATCTCGCCGGCCTTCACCTGCCCCAACGCGTCGCCGTGATCGGCCGCGCGCCGATAATAGGCCAGGGCCTGCGCGGGATCCCGCGGCACGCCGTTCCCGTTCTCGTAGAGCCAGCCGAGCTCCGCCTCCGAGAAGCCGTCGCCCTTGTCGGCGGCGCGGCGGAACCACTGCGCGGTGAGGCCGCGGTCGGCCGTGACGCCGACGCCGTCCCGATAGGCGATTGCCATCCGGCGCTGGGCGTAGACCTGGCCCTGGTCGGCGGCCTTCTGGAACCACGAGACGGCCTCCTTCGGGTCGAGCGGCCGCCCGTCGCCGGTCGCGAAGGCCTGACCGACGCGGGCCTGCGCCTCGGCATCCCCCTTGCCGGCCGCGCGCGTCAGCAGGTCCATCGCCTGGGCCTTGTTCGCCGCGATGCCGGTGCCGTCGAAGAGGTGGATTCCCAGCAGCCGCTCGCCCGCGGCGCTCCCCTGCGCGGCGGCCTTCTGGTACCAGCCGACGGCCGTCGGCTGGTCGGCCGAGAGGCCGCCCAGGCCGCGCTCGTAGGCGAAGCCGACCTCCACCTGCGCGTAGGCGTCGCCGCCATCGGCGGCGCGACGGAACATCGCGACGCCCCGGGCCAGGTCGACCGGCCCGCCGATTCCCCGCTGGGCCGCGATGCCGAGCTGCCGCAGGGCCGGCGCGAAGCCCTGCGCGGCCGCCTTCTCCAGCCAGGGCAGCCCGGCCGGAGCGTTCGCTGGGATGCCGCCCAGCCCGTTGAAGAACGCGTTTCCGAGGTTGTACTGCGCGTAGAGGTGCCCCTGCTCGGCGGCAGCGCGGTAATGCGTCAGCGCCTCCCGCATGTCGGGCATCACGGTCGTGCGCCGCAGCGCGATCGTCGGATCGTACAGGGTTCCGAGGAGGAACTCCGCGTCCCGCTGGCCGTCCGCCGCCGCCCCGCGCAGCTGCGCGAGCGCCGCCGTGTCGCCGGCCGCGCGGTCGCGCAGGGCGTTGATCTCCTGCCCGCTCAGCGGCGGCTTGGGCTGTGCCCAGGGCGCGGCCGACTCGGAGGAGGGCAAGCCGCCCCCGGCGACGAGCCAGCCTGCCGCCAGGAGGGCGAGCGCCTGCGGCCAGACCGCCCAGGCGGCGCGGTACCAGGCATCGCCGTTCCAGAGGAGCGCGTGCTTGAGAGCGAGCGTCTGCGTGCCCATGGCGGCCTCACACCCTTCCGGTCGTCGCGGCGTCGAGGTCCGCCGACTCGATGCGCGTCAGGTCCGCGGAGGGGTCGGCCGCCAGCCGCCGCGCCTGCGCCTCGCGGGCCTTCTCCAGGATGGTGCGGATCTCGCGGGCGTTGCCCCAATCCTCGCGCCGGGCGTTCTCGGCGAGCCAGCCGGTCAGGCGGGCGTCGAGGGGATCGGGAAGCACGAAGGATTGCTGGGCCGCCATGCGCCTCAGGATCGCCTCGAGTTCGCCCACCGCGTAGGCGGGGAAGTCGATGGTCTTGGTGAAGCGGCTGGCCAGCCCCGGGTTGGTGCTGATGAACCGGCGCATCTCGTTCGGGTAGCCCGCCGCGATCACGATGATGCGGTCGCGGTGGTCCTCCATGAACTTCAGCAGCGTGTCGATCGCCTCGCGCCCGAACGAGCCGCCCTCCTGCCCGTCCGCCAGCGCGTAGGCCTCGTCGATGAACAGGATGCCGTCGAGGGCCTCCTTGCACTTGTCGAGCGTCTTGGCGGCGGTCTGGCCGACATAGCCGGCCACCAGGCCCGAGCGGTCGGTCTCGACGAGGTGGCCCTTGCGCAGCACGCCCAGGCCCCGGAAGATCTCGCCGAGCGCGCGGGCGACCTGGGTCTTGCCGACGCCGGGCGGGCCGGTGAATACCATGTGCAGGCTCATCGGGGAGACCGGCAGGCCCTGCTCGCGCCGCTTCTGCTCGACCTGCAGGCGCGAGATCAGGGTGTTGACCTCCTCCTTCACGGGCGCGAGGCCGATCATCCCGTCGAGCTCGGCCAGGGCGGCCTCCGCCGGGCGCTGGGCCTGCGCCCTCTCCGGGACCCGCAGGAGCGGCAGGGGGGCCGTGGCCTCCTGCTTCTGGCCGGGGAGCGCGAAGCCGAGCGCGCTCTGGAAATCCGCGACCTCGATCCGGAAGAGATCGGCCTCCGGGTGGCTGGCGATGCGCATCGCCTGGGCCTCCCGCGTCTTCTCCAGCAGGGTCCGGATCTCGCGGGCGTTGCCCCAATCCTCGCGCCGGGCATTCTCGGCGAGCCACGGGGACAGGCGCACCTCGATGTCCTCGGGCAGCTGGAACGATTGCTTGGCCGCCATGGCGCGCAGGATCGCCCCCATCTCGGCGGGGTCGTAGGCGGGGAAGTCGATGGTCTTGGTGAAGCGGCTGGCCAGTCCCGGGTTGGTGCCGATGAACCGGCGCATCTCGTTCGGGTAGCCCGCCGCGATCACGATGATGCGGTCGCGGTGGTCCTCCATGAACTTCAGCAGCGTGTCGATCGCCTCGCGCCCGAACGAGCCGCCCTCCTGCCCGTCCGCCAGCGCGTAGGCCTCGTCGATGAACAGGATGCCGTCGAGGGCCTCCTTGCACTTGTCGAGCGTCTTGGCGGCGGTCTGGCCGACGTAGCCGGCCACCAGGCCCGAGCGGTCGGTCTCGACGAGGTGGCCCTTGCGCAGCACGCCCAGGCCCCGGAAGATCTCGCCGAGCGCGCGGGCGACCTGGGTCTTGCCGACGCCGGGCGGGCCGGTGAACACCATGTGCAGGCTCATCGGAGAGGCCGGCAGGCCCTGCTCGCGCCGCTTCTGCTCGACCTGCAGGCGCGAGATCAGCTTGTTGACCTCCTCCTTCACCGGGGCGAGGCCGATCATCCCGTCGAGTTCGTCGAGCGCGTCCTGGGTCGGGCGCACCGGCGCCTTCTGCCCCGTGCGCAGCAGCCGCAGCGAGCCGACGGCGGCGCCGCCGGTCGCCACCAGCACGTCCTGACTCTGCGCGAGGCGGGCCGCCACGTAGGTCAGCGCCGCGCCCGCCGCCAGGATGGCGAGCACGGTCGCGGCCTTGAGCAGGACCGGGCCGGCCCCGCCGGCCCCCGCGCCGAACCACGCGAGCGGGCTGCTCTGGGGATTGATCAGCCACGCGCTCAGCACCGCCGCCGCCACCGAGATCACGAAGAATCCCAGCATCGGCCGGTCGCGGAAGAACGTCTTCATCGGGGAAGCCCTCGTCGCGTCGGAGGTCCGGATCGGGGTCGGTTGCGAAGGGTCAGCAGAGGTTGCGCGGCTGCCAGACCACGCTGATCGCCGCGGTGCCGGTCGCCGGGTCGAAGCGCCAGCCGGGGGACAGGTAGACGCCGAGATTCGCGGGATCGCCCTCGACCGTGAGCGTGCCGCGCCCCTCCGGATACGGCGCCGGATAGGGCAGGGCGACGCGCTGCACCGCGTCCGTCGGAACGATCTCGGGCGAGACGTAGCTGCCGGAGCGGATCCGGATGGGCGCGCGCGACGGTCCCGCCCGCGCCACGCTCACCACGGCCAAAGGTGCGCGGCAGGACCTCGCATCCTGGACGAGCTGCGGCGCGCGGCCCGGGATCAGCGTGCCGGCGGCGGCGGCGAGCTCCGCGGGGGCGACGCCGCCGAGTTCGAACGAGCCCGCCGGGGCGGCGCCGCTCGCGAACAACCCGATCAGGAGGATCCCGGTGGCGAGCCCGCCGGCCGCCCCTACCACGGCCGGTCTCACGGGAAGGCCGGGCTTCTCCGCGGCGCGGTCCGGCCCTCGGGCGGCTTGCGCGATCATCGTGGCGTCCTCCTGCATTCGGTGCGGCGATTGCACGCGACGACTGTCATCAGCATAACGAATTCCAGTGTCGGTGAGAATTCGCACCCACGTCGCCGTTTGGCCGCAGCTTCGGCCGCACTATTTTGGCGCTGATCGATACGTGTTGGCCAAGATCGCGCTTCTCAACACGTCACTCGACCGACGGCCGGGCGAATCGCAAGAACCCGTGCCCTCTTACGAAGGCATAGTGTCGGTGATGGCTCGGTTGACGAAGTTGGTCGCGTCCAGCCAAGATGGGCGGAAGCGCGAGATGCAGCATGATACGCCCCATCTGCGGGATCCTCTTGCTTGGATTGACCTCCTGCCAGGGGCAGCAAGGCCCGCCCGGGCCACCGGGACCGGCGGGGCCCAAGGGCGATGCCGGCCCGCCCGGACCGGCCGCGGAGGCCGGCCCGGCCATCCGCGCTCTCACCAACACTTGCGAGCGCAGCAGGCCGGCGCCGGGATGCCGCACCACCTGCCAGCCGGACGAGGTGGTCCTGAACGCCTTCTACATCGGGGCGTCGACCGCGCCGGTGGTGATTCGCGACGGCGACGGCCTGTCCGTCTTCGCCGCGCCCGGCACGACGATCGCGATGTACTGCGTGAAGCGCGGCTTCGTCGTGAAGTGACGCGGATGAGCCTCGGCGCACGGACGAGTCCGCCGGCCTCTGGGGCAGCGCTCCTCGCGGTGCGGGTGGGCCGCGGGACGTGGAGGGCGCGGCCGTCGATCGGGGTCGCGGGACCCGACGGTCGAGGTCCGCCTCAGAACAGGAAGTAGCGCTGCGCCATCGGCAGCACCTCGGCCGGCTCGCAGACCAGCAGCTGCCCGTCCGCCCGCACGTCGTAGGTCTCGGGATCGACCTCGATCACCGGCGTGGCGTCGTTGAGGATCATGCTGCGCTTGCCGATGCCGCCGCGCACGTTCTCCACCGCGACCAGCTCCTTCTGCACGCGCAGCTGCTCGCGCAGGCCCGCCTCCACGGCCGCCTTCGACACGAAGGTGAGCGAGGTCGTGGCCGGCACGCGGCCGAAGGAGCCGAACATCGGCCGGTAATGCACCGGCTGCGGGGTCGGGATCGAGGCGTTGGGATCGCCCATCGGCGCCGTCGCGATGGTGCCGCCCTTGATCACGAGGTCCGGCTTCACGCCGAAGAAGGCCGGCGACCACAGCACGAGATCCGCGAGCTTGCCCGGCTCGACCGAGCCGATGTGCCGCGAGACGCCGTGCGCGATGGCGGGGTTGATCGTGTACTTCGCCACGTAGCGCCGGGCGCGCAGGTTGTCGTTGTCGCCGGTCTCGCCCGGCAGCGCGCCGCGCTGGCGCTTCATCTTGTCGGCGGTCTGCCAGGTGCGGATCACCACCTCGCCGACCCGGCCCATCGCCTGGCTGTCGGAGGACATGATCGAGAGCGCGCCGAGGTCGTGCAGGATGTCCTCGGCGGCGATCGTCTCCTTGCGGATGCGGCTCTCCGCGAAGGCGAGATCCTCGGGGATCGACGGCGACAGGTGATGGCAGACCATCAGCATGTCGAGGTGCTCGTCGATGGTGTTCCTCGTGTAGGGCCGGGTCGGGTTGGTGGAGGAGGGCAGGACGTTGGGCAGCCCCGCCACCTTGATGATGTCCGGCGCGTGCCCGCCGCCCGCGCCCTCGGTGTGGAAGGCGTGGATGGTGCGGCCCTTGAAGGCCGCGATCGTGTCCTCGACGAAGCCCGACTCGTTGAGGGTGTCGGTGTGGATCATGACCTGCACGTCGTGGGCGTCCGCGACCGTGAGGCAGCAATCGATCGCGGCGGGCGTGGTGCCCCAATCCTCGTGCAATTTGAGCGCGCAGGCGCCGGCCCGGATCATCTCCTCCAGGCTCTCGGGCCGCGAGGCGTTGCCCTTGCCCGCGAAGGCGAGGTTCATCGGGAAGGCGTCGGCGGCCTCGATCATCCGGGCGATGTGCCAGGGGCCCGGCGTGCAGGTGGTCGCGAAAGTGCCGTGGGCCGGGCCGGTGCCGCCGCCGAGCATCGTGGTGACGCCCGAGGTCAGTGCCTCCTCGATCTGCTGCGGGCAGATGTAGTGGATGTGGCTGTCGAAGCCGCCGGCGGTCAGGATCTTGCCCTCGCCGGCGATCACCTCGGTGCCGGGCCCAACCACGATGGTGACCCCGTCCTGGATGTCCGGGTTGCCGGCCTTGCCGAGCGCCGCGATCCGCCCGCCTTTGAGGCCGACATCGCACTTCACCACGCCCCAATGGTCGAGGACGACGGCGTTGGTGATCACCGTGTCGACGGCGCCGGCCGCGTTGCTGGCCTGCCCCTGGCCCATCCCGTCGCGGATGACCTTGCCGCCGCCGAACTTCACCTCCTCGCCGTAGCGGGTGTGGTCGTGCTCGACCTCGATCACGAGGCAGGTGTCGGCGAGCCGGATGCGGTCGCCCTTGGTCGGGCCGAACATGCCCGCGTAGGCGGCGCGGGAGAGGCTCGCGGGCTTGGGCGTGTTGGACATCAGACCGCTCTCCGCACCGCGATGGCCGTTTGATCGAAGATCGATTCGAGGGTCGCGCTCGTGCCGCGGCACCCGGCCACGACCCGCTCCGCCCAGGTGACGTAGTCAAGGACATGCGTCCGGTCCCAGCCCTCGGGTGGGCTGGCCGCCAAGGATCGGAGATTGCTGATCTTGTCGGCGAGTTTGATGATCCTGGCACCCGGTGACGCGCTTTGCGCCCGCGCGACCTGGAGAAGCTTGCGCTCCGCTTTGGGGAGCGATTTGTCGTCAGTGACTTCCGCGAGGTGGTTCACGTACGGCTCGCGCGCGGCGCCCTTCCTGCGCTGACCCGTGTGGCGCCGGGCCGCGAAGTCGGCCGCCCGGGTCACGAGGGCGATCTCATCGCGCAGGAGCGTGTCTTCGAGGCTCACAGCGATCCCATCACGTCGCCGCGGAAGCCGTAGACCGCCCGCGACCCGCCGAGGGGCACCAGCGTCACCTCGCGGGTGGCGCCCGGCTCGAAGCGCACCGCCGTTCCGGGCGCGATGTCGAGGCGCTGGCCGCGGGCCTTGTCGCGGTCGAAGCGCAGCGCCGGGTTCACCTCGAAGAAATGGTAGTGCGAGCCGACCTGGATCGGCCGGTCGCCGGTATTGGCGACCTCGATCACGGTGCGCGGCGCGCCCGCGTTGAACACGATCTCACCCGGCGGCGTGGTCACGGCGCCCGGCACGTCGGCGGAGGGCGCGCCGCGGATCGGGTGGTGCACCGTCACGAGCTTGGTCCCGTCCGGGAAGGTCGCCTCGACCTGGATGTCGTGGATCATCTCCGGCACGCCCTCCATCACCTGGGAGGCGTCGAGAACCTGGGCGCCGGCCTGCATCAGGTCGGCGACGCTGCGCCCGTCGCGGGCGCCCTCGACCACGAAGTCGGTGATCAGCGCCACCGCCTCGGGGAAGTTCAGCTTCACGCCGCGGGCGAGGCGGTTGCGCGCCACCTGCGCCGCCATGGCGACGAGGAGCTTGTCCTTCTCCCGGGGGGTCAGCAGCACGGGCGCGTCCTCACGATTCGGGCCTGATCCATCCTTGTCGAGGCTTGGCGGTGAGGCAAGAAGCGCGCCGCCCTCAGGTCTGCCAGACGCGCGGCAGCGGCAGGCGGCGGAAGCCTTCGAGGATCCGGGTCGCGGCGCGGCGCAGGGGATCGCCCGAGGGCGCCAGCAGGCGCAGGCAGAGGAGGCCGTTCCAGGCGCTCGCCCCGGCCTCGACGCCGAGATCTGCGCAGCCGGCCGCCTCGATCAGGCTCCGCGCCTCCTCGATGCGCGCCTCCGCGTCGGGCGCGAGGTGGACCATCGTCGCGAGTGCCCGCGCCCCGCCGCCGAGCGCCGGGCGGGCGAGGAGCGCGGCGACCGGGCCGTCGAGGCGCAGCGTGTCCGCGTAGGCGAGGCGGCCTCCCCGGGAGAGCCGCCACGCATCCTCCAGGAGGCCGGTCTCCACGCTCTCCCCTCGGGCGATGCGTCCGAAGACCAGGGTCTCGAACAGGGTCAGCGTCGCGTCCGGGGCGATCTCCGCGGTCAGGCGCCGGCGCAGGCGCGCGCCGTCGTACAGGATCGTCTCCTGCGGCAGCCAGGCGAGGCGGCTGCCCGCCGCGAGGCGCAGGGAGGCGGCGATCTCCGTGACCGGACCGTCGGAGCGGTAGATCTTCTCCGCCGCCGTGGTGGTGAGGACGAGGTCCGCGCCCTCGTGGAGATCGGCCGCGACGGCGAAGCGGTCGCCGCAGGCGATGCCGCCGGCACTGTTGAGGAACACGCCTTCGAGGGCCGCGCCCTCGACGCGCGGCAGGCGCAGGCGCAGCGGGCCGCTCTCGGCGAGGTCGGTGAGGCGCGTGGCGCCGCCGGTCATCCGGCCGGCCGAGAGCGCGACGCGTCCGTCGGAGCGCTGCCGCTGCGGGGCGGAGGAGGGGAGGGCGGCCATCGCTCCTTTAAGCGTCGCCGTGGCCGCCGGCGCAAGTCGCCTCCGGGCCGCGATCGGAGTAGCCTTCGGTCAAGACCTGATCGCGGAGGAGCGCATGTCCGAGGTCATCGACGAACCCACCTGCCGCGTCGTGGCGGCGGGCGACGCCTTCGTGGGCAAGCAGGCCCTGACCTACCGGCCCGGCATCTCGGCCGAGTCGGTCGGATCGCGCGGGATCCACCTCCAGACCGTGAGCATGCCGCCGGGCGCGCGGGCCAAAGCGCACCTGCACGAGGGCCACGAGACTGCGCTGCACGTGCTGAGCGGGGTCGCGGGCATGTGGTACGGCCCGCGCCTGGAGCACCACATGTGGAACCGCGCCGGTGATTACGTCTACATCCCGGCCGGGATGCCGCACCTTCCCTACAACGCCAGCCCGACCGAGACCGTGGTGGCCGTCATCGCGCGCACGGACCCGAACGAGCAGGAGAGCGTGGTGCTGCGGCCGGACCTGGACGAGGTCAGGCCCGCGGGCGAGGACCCGATGGCGTGAGGCGGGGAGGTGGAACCCTCCCCGCAGAGGGGGGAGGTTTCGCGCGCGCCCTTCAGAGCTGCGTCGGGCGCCCGGCGGCCACCACCAGCAGCCGCCCGTCGCCCAGCGTGCGCGCGGCGGCCCGGCGGATGTCGTCCTGGGTCACCGCCGCGATCAGGCCGTTGCGGCGGCCGATATAGTCGATGCCGAGTCCCTCGAACGCCACCTGCACCAGCTGGTGGGCGATCTTCGTCGAGGTGTCGAAGCCGAGCGCGTAGGACCCCGTGAGGTAGTCCTTGGCCTTCTGCAGCTCCTCGTCCCCCGGGCCCTCGCGGGTGAGCCGGGCGATCTCCTCGCCGATCACCGCCACCGCCTCGGCCACGCGCTCGTTCTTCGTCGCGGTGTAGCCCCAGGTCATGGAGGCGGCCCGGTGGCTCACCAGCGAGGTGCCCACCGAGTAGGCGAGGCCGCGCTTCTCGCGCACCTCCTGGAACAGCCGCGACGTGAAGGCGCCGCCGCCCAGGATGTGGTTGAGCACGTAGGCCGGGATGAAGTCCGGGTCGCGCCACGGCACACCGTCGGTGCCGAAGCGGATCACCGATTGCGGCACGTCGAGGTCGACCACGATCCGCTGGCCGAGGCCGGCGATCCGGGTCGCGGGCACCGGGGCGAGCGCCCCGCCCTCGGGCAGGCGGCCGAATGCCTTGTCGAGGGCGCGCTGGAGGGCGGCCTCGCCGATCGCCCCCACCGCCGCGACCTTGACGCGGCCGCGGCCGATCAGGCGGCGGTGCAGGGCGACGAGGTCGTCGCGGGTGATAGCCGCCACGCTCTCCAGGGTGCCGCCGGAGGGCCGGCCGTAGGGATGGTCCGGATAGGCCTCGGCGAAGAAGCGGCGGGAGGCCATCACGCCGGGATCATTCTGCTGGTAGCGGATGCCGGCCAGCATCTGCCCGCGCACCCGCTCGACCGCCCCGTCGTCGAAGCGCGGCTCGGCCAGCGCCAGGGCGAGGAGGTCCACCGCGTCGTCGGCGTGCTTCACCAGCATCTTCAGCGAGCCGCCGATCGCGTCGGGGCCGGCGTGGAAGCTCAGCTCGATCGCCCGGGCGGCAAGGCGCTCCTGGAACGCGTCGGAATCGTAGGGGCCCGCGCCCTCGTCGAGGAGGCGCGAGAGCATCTGCACCGCGCCCGACTTGCCGACCGGGTCCTGCGCGGCGCCGCCCTCGAAGGTGAAGGCGATCGCGATCAGCGGGACGACGGGCGATTCCACGTGCCAGGCCTCGACGCCGCTCGCGGAGAGGACGGGCCGGGCCAGGGTCGGGGAGGAGGCGGAGCCGAGGGTGGCGGAGCGGGAGGGGGCGTCGGCGGCCAGGGTCATGGGGACCTCTTCTGTGTCGGGTCAGCGCGAGGGGCGGCGGTCGACGCGCCTCAGGCGTCCCGGGCCTTGGTCAGGTAGCCGGTGACGGAGCGGGCGGGAACGAGGTAGCGCTCGGCCACCGCGGCGATCCCTGCCGGCTCCACGGCCTCGATGGCGGCGGGCCAGGTCCGCACCTCGTCGATGCTCTCGCCGATGGCCAGCGCCGAGCCGTAGATCCGGGCGAGCGACGACTGGCTGTCCGAGGAGTAGACCGTTTCGGCCACGAGACGGGTCTTGCCGCGCTCCACCGCCTCGGCCCCGAGCGCCTCGGCCGGCAGCCGCCGCAGCGTCGCGTCCATCGCCTCCTCCAGCGCTTCCAGGGACACGCCCTCGGCCGGCACCGCGTAGACCGAGAAGCGGGTGTCGTCCATGGCCGAGCCCATGTACCAGGCCCCGGCATTCACCGCGACGCCCTGCTCCATCACCAGGGAGCGGTAGAGGTAGGAGGTCGGCCCCCCGCCCATCACCTCGGCGAGGAGTTCGAGGGCGTGGCCCTCGCCCTCGCGGGCGGTGATGCAGGAGGGGGTGAGGTAGAGCCGCTGCAAGGTCGGCTGCTCGACCTTCGGGTCGGCGACGCTGAGGCGCCGCGCCGCCCGGGGCTCGGGCTCGCGGGTCCGCTCGCGGACCGGGCGGGCGCCGCGCGGCGCCACCTGGCCGTAGGTCGCCTCGGCGAGGCGCCGCACCTCGTCGCCGGTGACGTCGCCGGCCACCACCAGGATCGCGTTCTCGGGCGTGTAGAAGCGCCGGTAATAGGCGAGCGCGTGCTCGCGGTTGAGATCCTCGATCTCGTGCATCCAGCCGATGATCGGGACCCCGTAGGGGTGGTGCACGAAGAGCGAGGCCGCCATGGCCTCGGAGAGCTGCGCGCTCGGGTCGGTCTCGACCCGCATGCGGCGCTCCTCCAGCACCACGTCGCGCTCCGGCGCCACCACGGCGTCGTCGAGGACGAGGCCGGTCATCCGGTCGGCCTCGAACTCCATCATGGTCCGCAGGTTGTCGCGGGCGACGCGCTGGAAATACGCGGTGTAGTCGAAGGACGTGAAGGCGTTCTCCTGGCCGCCCAGGTTCGACACCGCCTTCGAGAAGGCGCCCACCGGGTGCTTCTCGGTGCCCTTGAACATCAGGTGCTCGAGGAAGTGGGCGATGCCGGACTGGCCGCGCGGATCATCCGCCGAGCCGTTGCGGTACCAGATCATGTGGGTGATGACGGGGGCCCGGTGGTCGGGGATGACCACCACGTCGAGCCCGTTGTCCAGCACGAAGGAGGCGACCTCCGGCCCGCCCGCCTCGGCCCGCCCGGACGCGCCCGCATCCAGGCGCAGGATCGGGCCTGGGCGGCCCGTGGGGCGAAGAAGGGGGCGCGTCCGTGAGTGCATCCTGATGTCCCTTGCGAGGGCTGCCGCAACCGCCCCAGATGATGGTGAACCGCGTGTGTGAACGAAACCCCTTGGGCGCCATTCGCCGCGCGCCGTGCGCTTCGGATGTATGGCGATTCACCACGCCTTCTAGAACATTTTAAGGCGGAGGGGTCGCCTCCGCCTAGGAATAGTCAAGCGTTTAGGTCGACCGCGAAGGTTCAACGCCGTGCCGCGAGGTTGAGAAGCTTGGCGTTGCCTTGGCCGTCACTGGCGCTGTGAGCGCAGATAGGCGAGCGGGTCGGCCTCGCCGCGGTCGCTGATCGGCATGCCCTTGGGCTCGCTGTCCGAGCGGACCAGCCTGCCGTTCGGTGCCGCACGGTAACCGGTGGGGGGATCGGTGAGGATGTCGCGGCTCGGCTCGACGGCGGAGGGCGTGGCCTCCTCGTCCTTCTTGCCCTTGAACAGCTCCAGGGGATTCATCCAGGTCGCCTCGCGGACGTTGTCGCCCGGCTTGTAGGTCGGCTCCCGGGTCACGCCCGCGCCCTCGCGCCGCCCGGCCCGCATCTCCTGGATCGACAGCGTCGTGTTGTTGTCGCTCATCCGGCCCTGCTCGCCGCGCATGCCGCGGGGCTTGGACTCGTCCGCCGCGCGGCGGGCGCGCGCCACCGATTCGGGATCGGACGGCCATTGCGGGGCCTCCTCGCGCACCGCGCCGCGGGCGACCGGCGGGGGCAGGGCGGCCTTGTCCATCTTCGGCGGCAGCACCAGGGGCGCCCGCTCGCGATAGGTGATCGCCGGGCGCTCGGGCTCGATCAGGCCGATCGAGGACAGCGCCTTCTTCATGAACACGCCGTCCTCCGCCCGTGCGCCCGGCGCGGCGCCGGCGAGAAGGACCGCCGCGAGGGCGAGGATCGTGCGCTGGTGTCTCATGCTGTCTCCCCGATGCCCGCCGGCTCGACGGTGGGCTCCGCGTGGGCGCGGTTTCGGGCGAAGGTATGACGCGGCCCCGGTGCGCCGCAACGCGCGCCGCTCCTGTGGTGGAGGAAGCACACAGGCTTCGCCGGGCGGCGGTCAGGCGTCGGAGCGGAGCTCGGGCGGGTCGCGCCGCTCGATCCAGATCGCGTCGTAGAGGAGGCCGCCCACGCCCGCCACGATGCCCGCATCGGCCACGTTGAACACGTACCAGGACCAGATCCCCGCGTGCAGGTGGACGAAGTCGAACACCGCCCCGTAGGCGACCCGGTCGATGGCGTTGCCGATCGCGCCCCCGACGATGAGCCCGAGCGAGGCGGCGAGCAGCCGGGTGCGCGTGCGCGCCATCCAGGCGGTCAGCGCGGCGGCGGCGAGGACCGACACCGCGACGAGGAGCCAGCGCCCGAGCTCCGTGTGCTGCTGCAGCAGCCCGTAGGAGACACCGTGATTCCAGACCACCACCAGCTGCGCGAAGGGCGCGAGGACGATCGGCTGGGTCAGGGGCAGGTCGGTCCCGAACAGGAGGCCGAGCTTCGTCGCCTGGTCGAGGACCAGCGTCGCGGCCGCGACCGCGAGGCCGAGGGTCAGGGGGCGCATCGGGGGAGGGCTCCGCGGGAGAGGGGCGCCGGCGCCCGCCCGCTCATGCCGTCGCCTCGGCGCGGTGCGCGTCCCACTCGCGCAGGGCCTGCGCGTCGCGGGGCGTCACGTCGGGGTAGTCCGGGTCGCTGCCGACGCTCGGCAGCACCTTCCAGGACCGGGCGCATTTGCGGCCCTCGGCCAGGGCGGGCTCGACCGCGACGCCGCGCACGTCCTCCAGGCGGAAGGCCTCCGCCGGACCCTCGCCGGCCTCGATCCGGATCGCCGAGGTGATGCAGACCTCCGCGAAATCGATCCCGTCGAGGGCCGCGCGCAGCTCCGGATCGGCCACGTGGACGACCGGGGCCGCCTCCAGGCTCGCGCCGATGCGCTTTCCCGCCCGCTCGATCTCCAGCGCCCCGGTCACGACCCGCCGCACCCGCCGGATCTTCGCCCAGCGGGCGGCGAGCGCCTCGTCGCGCCAGCCCGCCGGGGTCTCCGGCAGGGTCTGGAGATGCACCGAGCCGTCCGCGGAGGGGTGGCGCGACAGCCACGCCTCCTCGGCCGTGAAGGCCAGGACCGGCGCGAGCCACACGATGACCCGCCGGAAGGTCTCGTCGACGACGGTGAGGGCGGCCTTGCGCACCGTGCTCGACAGCGGGTCGCAGTAGAGCGCGTCCTTGCGCACGTCGAAGTAGAAGGACGAGAGGTCGCCGGTCATGAAGCCGTTGAGGAGCGCCACCACCCGCTTGAAGTCGTAGGCCGCGTAGGCCTCGCGGATCTCGCCGTCGAGCTCGGCGAGGCGATGCAGGATGAAGCGCTCCAACTCCGGCATCTCGGCCTCCGGGACGCGGTCCTCCGGCCGGTGATGGGCCAGCGTGCCCAGCATCCAGCGCAGGGAGTTGCGCAGCTTCCGGTAGGTCTCCGAGAAGGTCTTGATGATCGGCGGGCCGATGCGGAGGTCGTCCGTGTAGTCGGAGGCCGCCACCCAGAGCCGCAGGATGTCGGCGCCCGAGGCCGCGATCACGTCCTGGGGCGCCACCACGTTGCCGCGCGACTTCGACATCTTCTCGCCCTTGGGGTCGAGGACGAAGCCGTGGGTGAGCACCACGTCGTAGGGGGCGCGGCCGCGGGTGCCGCAGGATTCGAGCAGCGAGGAGTGGAACCAGCCGCGATGCTGGTCGGACCCCTCCAGGTACATCACCGTGTCCTGGCCCCCGTCGCGCCGGCGCCGGATTCCGGCAAGGCCCGGGAAGGCCACCGGATCCTCCAGCGTGAAGGCGTGGGTCGAGCCGGAATCGAACCAGACGTCGAGGACGTCCGTCACCTTCTCGTAATCCGCCGGGTCGTGGTCGGGCGCGAGGAAGCGGGCGCCGTCCGCATCCGCGAACCACGCATCGGCGCCCTCGGCCGCGAAGGCCGCGGCGATGCGGGCGTTGACCCGCTCGTCGCGCAGGATCTCGCTCGTGCCCCTGCGCACGAAGACCGTGATCGGCACGCCCCAGGCGCGCTGGCGCGACACCACCCAGTCGGGGCGGTTGGCGATCATGCCGGTGATGCGGTTCTGGCCCTGCGGCGGCACCCAGGCGGTGGCGGCGATCTCGCGGAGCGCCACCCCGCGCAGGGTCTCGCCGCCGAGGGCCGGGACCGGCGCGTCCATGGCGATGAACCATTGCGGCGTGTTGCGGAAGATGACGGGCTTCTTCGAGCGCCAGGAATGCGGGTAGCTGTGCTTGAGGGTGCCGCGGGCCACCAGCGTCCCGGCCGCGGTCAGCGCCGCGATCACCGCCTTGTTGGCGTCGCCCTTCTCGCCCTTCTCCGTGAGCACCCGGCGGCCGGTCAGGCCGTGGGCCTCCTCGGTGAGAACGCCGTCCGCGTCGACCGTGTAGGGGATCGCCACGTCGAGGCCCCGCTCGCGCAGGGCCCGGCCGTTCGCCATCCAGACCTCGAAATCCTCGCGGCCGTGGCTCGGCGCCGTGTGGACGAAGCCGGTGCCGGCCTCGTCGGTCACGTGCTCGCCCTCCAGCATCGGCACCGGGAAGCCGTAGCCGGCGTTCCAGCGGGCGAGCGGGTGGGCCAGGGTCAGCCCCGCCAGAACCTCGGGAGCAACGTCGGCCACGCGCTCATAAGCATCGACCCGAGCGGCCTTGAAGACGTCGCTCGCGAGTTCGTCAGCAACAATGCAACGAAAATCAGGTTGAACCCAGTTCTCTTCAGGTGCGGCAGTGACACGATACAGTCCGTATTTTACTTTTCTTGAGTAGGCCACGGCCCGGTTGGCCGGGATGGTCCAGGGGGTGGTGGTCCAGATGACGACATGGGCGCCCTCGAGCGCCGGATCGCCGGTGGTGACGACCGGGAACGCGGCCCAGATCGTGTCGCTGACGTGGTCCTCGTACTCGACCTCGGCCTCGGCGAGGGCGGTCTTCTCGACGACCGACCACATCACCGGCTTCGAGCCGCGATAGAGCTGGCCGGTCATCGCGAAGGCCATCAGCTCGCGGGCGATCTGCGCCTCGGCCTCGTACGCCATGGTGGCGTAGGGATGGTCCCAGTCGCCGGTCACGCCGAGGCGCTTGAACTCCTCGCGCTGCACCGAGAGCCAGTGCTCCGCGAAGGCGCGGCACTCGCGGCGGAACTCGACGACCGGCACCTCGTCCTTGTTGAGGCCCTTCGCGCGGTACTGCTCCTCGATCTTCCACTCGATCGGCAGGCCGTGGCAGTCCCAGCCCGGCACGTAGTTGGCGTCGCGGCCGAGCACGCCGGCGGCACGCACCACCACGTCCTTCAGGATCTTGTTGAGCGCCGTGCCGATGTGGATGTGCCCGTTGGCGTAGGGCGGCCCGTCGTGGAGGACGAATTTCGGGCGCCCGGCGGCAGCGGCGCGGATGCCGCCGTAGAGGTCGATCGCCTGCCAGCGCTTCAGGATCTCCGGCTCGCGCTCAGGGAGGCCAGCGCGCATCGGGAAATCCGTGCGGGGCAGGAACAGCGTCTCGGAATAGTCGCGCCCGGAGGCGGGCAGGGGCTCGGTCATGGTCGGAGACTCGGGAGAGGCGGGCACCGCGGCGGAGTGAGGCCGGGACCCTCGTCGTGCAATCGCTCGGGCAACGGGATCCCGGCCCCCGCAGGGCCGCCGTCGCGGCCCTCAGGCGGAAGCCGGGCTCGTAATTCGCCGCGCGGGGCTCGGCCGGTGTTGCGATTCGGACATCCGGGGCTCATAGCAGGCGTAGGGTCGCGGGGGAAGCCGCCGGACTGGCGGGAACGTCCCGCGACCGCGAGACTTGACGGTGGGAACGCCGTCCCGACAGGAGGCCGTGATGCGTCCGCTCCTCGCCGCCCTCGTGCTCGCCGCCGCCTTCGGCGGCCCGGTCCTCGCCGCGGAGGTCCGCGGGCCGGTCGCGCCGCCCTCCGCGGCGCAGCGCAACGGCATGCCCTTCGCGGTCGGCACTCCCTACGACGACGTCGACGCCACCGGCACCCTCGCGCCGCCCGCCCCGGTGATGACGCCGGATTACGGCGGACCGGAGATCGATGTCGACGCGCCGCGCCTCGACCGGAGCGACCCGCACCTGCGCGAATTCGCGCCGGAATGATCGCCGGCTCGGTCCCGGCTCAGGCCAGGACCGACGGCACCGCGTCGCGGGCGAGCCGCGCGCGGGCCTGCGCGGCGTCCTCGTGCATCTGCGCCACCAGCGCCTCGGCGCTGTCGAACCGGGCCTCGCCGCGCAGGAAGGCGACGAACTCGACCGCGATCTCCCGCCCGTAGAGGTCGCCCGCGAAGTCGAACAGGGTGGTTTCGAGCAGGGGCGCGCCGTTGTCGAAGGTCGGCCGCCGTCCGTAGCTCGCCACGCCCTCGCGCAGGCTCCCGTCGGGCAGGCGCACCCGCACGGCGTAGATCCCGTGGGCGAGGCCGCAGGCGGGCAGCGCCATGTTGGCGGTCGGAAAGCCGAGGACCCGTCCGCGCTTGTCGCCGTGGCGCACCTCGCCGGTCACGAACCAGCGGAAGCCGAGCAGGTGGTTGGCGCGGGCGATGTCGCCCTCCGCCAGCGCCGCCCGGATCGCGCTCGACGAGACCGGCGCCTCGCCGCTCCCCGCCGCCACGGGAGCGATCACCCGGCAGGCGAGCCCGTGCTCGGCGCAGAGCGCCTGCAGGACGACGGGCGTGCCCTCGCGGCCGCGGCCGAAATGGAAGTCGTGGCCGATCACCACGCCCGACAAGCCGAGTTCGCCCCGGAGCAGGTCCCCCACGAAGGCGGCGGCCCCAGTCCCGGCGAGGCGCCCGTCGAAGCGGCGCAGGAAGACGCCGTCGAGGCCGAGCCGGGCCAGGATCGCGAGCTTCTCCGCCTCGCCGGTGAGGCGGAACATCGGCCGCTCGGGGGCGAAGAAGTCCCGCGGGTGGGGCTCGAAGGTGAGGACCGCGCTCGGCCGACCCGTCGCGGCGGCGAGCGCCCGGACCTCCTCGACCAACACGCGATGTCCCCTGTGGAGCCCGTCGAAATTGCCGATCGCCGCGACCGCGCCGCGCAGGACCGGGGGGACCGGTTCGCCGTCGCGGTTGACGATCAGGGCGGGACGAGGCGGGGCGGCGTCCGCGGCGCCCGGCGCGGCGGTCTCGTCGCTCGACGGCATGAGGCTCCGATCGTGTCAGCGCGGCGGTTGCGGCCAAGCCCGCCGCCGCGAGCCTCGCGGGAGAGGCTCCGGGCCGGGGCGGCGCGACCCTGTCGAAATCCGCCCCGGGGGTCAAGCGCGTCCCGCCGCGCGGTCCCGGGCCCGGGACCGCTACCCAATCCCCGGGCGTGCCGTTGGGGCGGGCGCGGCCCCGCGCCGCCGTCGCAGCGTCAGCCTTGCGGGCGTGCCTAAGTCGAAAGGCCAATCGGGCGCCAAGCCCGTGATTCCGTGGTGATTCCGGGGATGATCCCCGGCGGCCCGGGGCCGGTGGATTGCCGCCTCACCCGATTAACCGCTTCGCAAGGCCCCGGGACTACACGTTTGATCAGAAGCGCCGCCCGGTGCTTCCCCTCATCATCGCTGCGGGCCGGCACGCATGCCGAAAGCGCCCCGCCCGCCAACGGAGCCGGACTGATGGCCCTCGACCTCAGCATGCCGATCCTCGTCGTCGACGACTACCAGACGATGGTCCGCATCATTCGCAACCTTCTCAAGCAGCTCGGCTTCGAGGACGTGGACGATGCGTCCGACGGCACCGGCGCTCTGGCCAAGCTCAAGCAGAAGAAGTACGGCCTCGTGATCTCCGACTGGAACATGGAGCCGATGACGGGCTACGAGCTGCTGCGCCACGTCCGGGCGGATGACGGCCTGCGCACCACGCCGTTCATCATGGTGACGGCCGAGTCGAAGACCGAGAACGTCATCGCCGCCAAGAAGGCCGGCGTGAACAACTACATCGTGAAGCCCTTCAACGCGCAGACGCTGAAGACGAAGATCGAGGCGGTCTGCGGGGCCTGACGGCCCTGCGGCGCGCGCCGTCCCGGGCGGCACAGGCCGCGCCGCGCGGCGGGAGCCGCGGTGCGCGGCGAAAACCGCGCCTGGAGGATGCCAGCCGCGCCGAATCGACGAGGTGGCCGGGAACGGCCGCGGGATCCGTCGCGCTCCATTGCGGAGCGGCGACGGTGAGTCGAGGAGCGGTCCCTTGATCACCGACACAGCGGCTCGCCTGATCATGATGCTGACGAGACAGAAGAAAAATCAGGCCGCTCCGCCCGCCGGGGCCGCGAATGTCGATCCCGGTGCGATCGTGCAGGATCTCGTCGAGATCGCGGAGTACATCAAGCGCCTGAAGAAGGCGATCGCGCACCTGCGCGCGAACGAGCTCCGGCGGGACCGCCTGCCGATGGCGCACGACGAACTCGGCAGCGTCGTCACCGCCACGGCGAGCGCCACGAACCGGATCATGGAGATCGCGGAAGGCATCCTGGCCATCGAGGATGACACGCTGGACGGCTACCGCGCCAAGGTCGAGGCGGAGGTCTTCCAGATCTTCGAGGCCTGCACCTTCCAGGACATTACCGGGCAGCGGATCGCCAAGGTCGTCGACGCCCTCGGGCAGGTCGAGAAGCGCCTGTCCCACTTCGCCACCGTGGTGAAGGTCGGCGACGGCGAGGTGGAGCAGGACGAGGCGCGCAGGCAGGCCCGGCGGGAGGCGCTGCTGCTGAACGGGCCGCAGCTCAAGGGGCCGGAGACGCCCCAGGACGCGATCGACGCCCTGTTCTCCTGATCACCAGCGCAGCAGGTCGATCACCGCGTCCGGGTGCACCGGCTGGCGCTCCAGCCAGTCGGCGACCTCGCCGAGCGGCGCGCCGGCGTGGCAGCCCAGTTCCTCCGCGTGGATCCCGCGCGCCACCAGCAGGGAGGCGATGCCGAATCCGCTCGCCCCGGCGATGTCGGTGCGGATCGCGTCGCCGACCGCGAGCACGCGGTCCGGCGCGGCCGGCGCCGCGCCGTCGACGGACGCCGCCGTGGCGAGCGCGGCCTCGTAGACCGGCCGATGCGGCTTGCCCGCGTAGATCACCTCCCCGCCCATCGCCTCGTAGAGGCTCGCGAGCGCCCCCGCGCAGGGGATGAGCCGCGCGCCGCGCTCCACCACGAGGTCGGGATTGGCGCAGATCATCGGCAGCCCCCGCGCGCGGAGCGGCGCGAGGACCGGGCGGTAATCCTCGGGCGTCTCGACCTCGTCGTCGAACAGGCCGGTGCAGACCACGCGCTCGGCCGCCTCGGGGGCGGCGAGGCGCACGCCCAGATCCTCGAAGATCGGCAGGTCGCGCTCCGGGCCGAGATGGTAGAGCGGCGCCTCCGCCCGGGCCGCGATCAGCGCGCGGGTCAGGTCGCCCGAGGTGACGATCGCGTCGTAGGCGTCGCGGGGGATGCCGAATCCGTCGAGCTGCGCGCGCACGGATTCGCCGGGCCGCGGCGCGTTCGACACCAGGACCACCCGCCGCGGACGCTCGCCGGGCAGGGCGCGGAAGCGCGCCAGCGCCTCGTGGGCGCCGGGATGGGCGCGCGCGCCGTCGTGCAGCACGCCCCAGACGTCGCAGAGAATCACGTCGAAGCGCGGCGCCAGGTCCGCGATGCCCGCGATCACCGGGATGTCGCGCGGAGCGGGCTTGGATAGGGGTGACGCCATCCGGGATCCTCTCTGCTGCGCCGCAGCGACGCGGGCAGGCCCGAGTTAGGCGGCGCCCGCCCGGATGACAACCGCCCGCGCGGCGTTCATCCGATGATCTCCATCCGGTCGACGTCCACGAGGCCGCGATCCGTGATCTTGAGGTGCGGGATCACCGGGAGCGGCAGGAAAGCGACCTGCAGGAAGGGCTCCGGCAGGGTGCAGCCCAGCGCCCGGGCGGCCTCGCGCAGGGGGTGGAGCGCCGCCCGCACGGCCTCGAACGGCAGGTCGCTCATCAGCCCGGCGATGGGCAGGGCGAGTTCCGCCCGCACGACTCCGCCCTCGACCACCACGAAGCCGCCCTGGATCGCGATCAGCCGGTCGATCGCCTCCGCCATGTCGGCCTCGTTGGCGCCGACGACGCAGAGGTTGTGGCTGTCATGCCCCACCGAGGAGGCGATGGCGCCGCGCCGCAGCCCGAAGCCCTGCACGAAGCCGCAGGCCATGCCGGGGCTGCCGTGGCGAGCGATCACCGCGACCTTCACCACGTCCTGCGACAGGTCGCAGGCCGCCTCTGCGCCGCGGGTCGGGAGCGTGAGGCGCCGGTGCTCGGTGATGATGCGGCCCGGCACAACGCCGATCACCGGGGTCTCGCCGGGAGCGGCCGGCACCCGGAAGGCCTCCGCCGCGACCGGCGCCGCCTTGACGCTCCCGTAGCCCGGGGGCGGCGTGCGCGCGCCCGCGGCCGCGAGCGCCTCCTCGGCGGGACGGCCGCCCGCGATCACCCGTGCGACCGCGCAGGATTCGAGGTCGTCGAGGAGCACGATGTCGGCCCGGCGGCCCGGGGCGATCATGCCGCGGTCGGTGAGGCCGAAGGCCGCGGCGGCGCTGAGCGAGGCCGCCCGGTAGGCGGCGAGCGGCGGCGCGCCGAGGGCGATCGCCGTGCGGATGATGTGGTCGAGATGCCCTTCCTCGGCGATGTCGAGGGGATTGCGGTCGTCGGTGCAGAAGGCGAGGAAGGGCGCCGTCGCGACGGTGAGGAGCGGCGCGAGCGCGGCCAGGTCCTTCGAGACGGAGCCCTCGCGGATCAGGACCGTCATGCCCTTGCGGATCTTCTCCAGCGCCTCCGCGGCCGAGGTCGCCTCGTGGTCCGTGCGGATGCCCGCGGCCAGGTAGGCGTTGAGGTCCGATCCCGCGAGGAGCGGCGCGTGGCCGTCGACGTGCCGGCCGGCATAGAGGGCGAGCTTGGCGAGGCAGGCGGGATCGGCCTGGACCACGCCCGGGAAATTCATGAACTCGGCGAGCCCGATCGAGCGGGGGTGGTCGCGGTAGGGGAGGAGGTCCGCCGCCGCGATCCGGGCGCCGGCGCTCTCGAGGTCCGTCGCCGGCACGCAGGAGGAGAGCTGGACGCGGATGTCCATCACCGTCTCGCCCGCGGCGGCGAGCGCGTAGTCGAAGGCGGCCGTGCCGAGCACGTTGGCGAGTTCGTGCGGGTCCCAGACCGCCGTGGTGACGCCGTGGGGCAGGACGCAGCGGTCGAATTCGTGGGGCGTGATCAGGGAGGATTCGATGTGCAGATGCGTGTCGATGAAGCCCGGCACCGCGATCCGGCCCTCGGCCTCGATCACCCGCGCACCCTGGTAGGTGCCGTAGGTGCCGACGATCGTGTCGCCGCAGACCGCGATGTCGGTCTCCGCGAGGTCGCCGGTGACGAGGTCGAGGAGCCGCGCGCCGCGGATCACGAGGTCGGCCGGCGCGCGTCCGGCCCCTTGGGCGATCCGGCGGGCGATCTCGTCGGGCATGGGCGGCTCCTCGGCGGGTGATGCTGCAGGCCATCGTGGCAGAAATCGCGCCAGAGGCGGAGGGCGCGATTGACAGCGGGCCGGGTCCGCTCGCAGCTTTGCTGCCGCGGGGGCAGGAGTTTGCCGACGATGCCGGGTCGATCCGCCGGACCGTTCGCCGCGCTCGCGGCCGCTGCGATGACGGCGTTGCCCGCATGGGCGGCCTCCGAGCGCTGGGAGGCGACGAGCCGGACGGCGATGAGCATCACCGGCGATATCGAGTTCTCGGACGAGCGGATCACCTTCCAGAACGGGAAGGCCCTGGCCCCCGTCCCGCAGTTCCTCGTGATGGACGTCAGGATCGCCGGCTGGAAACAGGCCGTCTTCGTCTACCGGGTCGTCGAGCCTGAGGATCCGGAACTGCTCGGCGGCAACCGGCTCTGCGGGTCCGGACCGCCCGTGACTTTCCTGGCTGTCTCGAAGCCGGTCGTGCAAGATGGCGCGCGGCGGCGCCTCGCGGTGTTCACCGGCGACGCGGAGCCCCTCGACTTTGGCGCCGCCTGCGCGGAGTACCTTTACGATCCGGGTGCCGGACGCTGAGCCCGGATCTGCCCGGGGCGGTTCCGTCCCCCCTCTGCCGGTGAGAGGATCGGCATCCGACCATGACGCAGGATCCCCTCTCCCGAGCGGGCTTGCGGATTCACATAATGCGAAAAATGCAAACACGGCAGATACTTGCGTCGACGCACGACGGTTCCCGGGTGGGGCGCGGGGAACCCCTCTCCCGTGCGGGAGAGGGGCAGGGGTGAGGGTCCAGGTGGTTCCGCAAGTATTCTGAAGTGTCCCGCTGCCAGCACGACCGTCTTCGCTTGATGACGGCACGGTCCGGGACCCTCACCCCTACCCCTCTCCCGCACGGGAGAGGGGATCCCGCGGGTCTCCTCGGTTCCGTTCAAGTGACTGCGGAAGAAAGGCTTTTTCATGCCAATAGGCGAAGTGTGAACACGTTAGCCCGAGTGGGGGAGGGGTAGGGGCGATCGAAGATCGCGCAGGGTGGCTCGGCTTCAGCAGGAAGACTGAACCGTTGAGCTGCCAGCGGCATGGTTCAGAGTTCTTGCTGAAGCGTCCGTCCCTCACCCCCGGCCCCTCTCCCATTCGGGAGACGGGAGAAGCGCCTCATTCTCCCTGTACAGCCGTGCCGCGGTGGCTGGGGGGGCCGGGCGGCGCGGATCCCCAGCCCTCCCCTAATCCCCCATCACCCCGCGTCGTCCTGCGCCATGAGCACCGTCGGGCGCGGCATCGCGATGATGTTGAAGCCGGAATCCACGAAGTGGATCTCCCCCGTCACCCCGCTCGACAGGTCCGACAGGAGGTAGAGGGCGGCCCCGCCGATCTCCTCGATCGTGGCGTTGCGGCGCAGGGGCGCGTGGGCGCGCTGGTGGTTGTACATCAGGCGGGCATCCGCGATGCCCGCGCCCGCGAGCGTACGCACCGGCCCCGCCGAGATCGCGTTGACCCGGATCCCGTCCGCGCCGAGATCGGCCGCGAGGTAGCGCACCGAGGCTTCGAGGGCGGCCTTGGCGAGGCCCATGACGTTGTAGTTCGGCATCACGCGGGTCGCGCCGCCGAAGGTGAGGGTGAGGAGCGCGC
The DNA here is from genome assembly GCF_054052225.1 of Methylobacterium sp. JK268. Taxonomy (NCBI): domain Bacteria; kingdom Pseudomonadati; phylum Pseudomonadota; class Alphaproteobacteria; order Hyphomicrobiales; family Methylobacteriaceae; genus Methylobacterium; species Methylobacterium sp. JK268. Next base: position 189,901 of record NZ_JBSVZN010000015.1, read on the forward strand.
CGCCCGGCCGCATCTGGCGCGCCGCGCGCTGTGCCAGCTCGGTGAAGGAGAAGCAGGAGATCACCATCGTGCGGGAGAAGTTCTCCCGGGTGGTGGCGTCGACGTAGCGGCCCTTGAGCTGGTTCTTGTCCGAGTAGCCGATGGCGTGGACCAGGAAGTCGAAGCCCTCGGGCCAGTGATCCGCGAGCGACGCGAAGACTGCGTCGACGCTGGCGAGATCCTCCACGTCGCAGGGGAGCACGAGCCCCGAGCCCAGGGACTGCGCCAGCGGCGTCACCCGGCGCCCCAGCGCCTCGCCCTGGTAGGTGAAGGCGAGATCCGCGCCCTGTCCCGCGAGAGCCTTGGCGATGCCCCAGGCGATGGAATGGTCGTTCGCGACCCCCAGCACGAGGCCGCGCTTGCCTGCCATCAAACCCGTCACACCCGCACTCCCGGTTGGTGGATTAAGGATCGTCCCGTCAGGCGTCGGCGTGCTTGAGGACGAGCGTCGCGTTGGTGCCGCCGAAGCCGAAGGAGTTCGACAGCACGTAGCCGAGCTTCGCGTCGTCCACGCGACGGCGCAGGATCGGCATGTCCGCGAAGGCCGGATCGATCTCGTCGATATGGGCGCTCTCGCAGATGAAGCCGTTGTTCATCATCAGGAGCGAGTAGATCGCCTCCTGCACGCCGGTGGCGCCGAGCGAGTGGCCGGTGAGGGACTTGGTCGCGGCGATCGGCGGGCAGGATTCGCCAGTGCCGAACACCTCGCGGATCGCCTCGATCTCCTTCTCGTCGCCGACCGGCGTCGAGGTGGCGTGCGGGTTGATGTAGTCGATCTTGACGCCCTTCAGGTCCGCGAGGGCCTGGCGCATGCAGCGCACCGCGCCCTCGCCCGAGGGGGCCACCATGTCGTGCCCGTCGGAGGTGGCGCCGTAGCCGGCGATCTCGCCGTAGATGCGCGCGCCGCGGGCGCGGGCGTGCTCCAGCTCCTCCAGCACGAGGACGCCCGCGCCCCCGGCGATCACGAAGCCGTCGCGGCCCGCATCGTAGGCGCGGGAGGCCCGGGCCGGCGTCTCGTTGTACTTCGCCGACATCGCGCCCATCGCGTCGAACAGGACGGACAGCGTCCAGTCCAGTTCCTCGCAACCGCCCGCGAAGATGATGTCCTGGCGCCCGGCCTGGATGATCTCGGCGGCGTTGCCGATGCAGTGGTTGGAGGTCGCGCAGGCGGACGAGATCGAGTAGTTCACGCCCTTGATCTTGAACCACGTCGCGAGCGTGGCCGAGGCGGTCGAGGACATGGCCTTGGGCACCGCGAAGGGCCCGACGCGCTTCGGTCCCTTGGCGCGGGCGACGTCCGCCGCCTCCACGATGGCGTGGGTGGAGGGACCGCCCGAACCCATGATGATGCCGGTGCGGTCGTGCGAGATCTCCCGCTCCTCCAGGCCGGCGTCGCGGATCGCCTGTTCCATCGCCACGTGGTTCCAGGCGGTGCCGCCGCCGTGGAAGCGCATGGCGCGGCGGTCGACCACGCTCTCGGCGTCGAGGGTGGGGGCGCCCTGCACCTGGCAGCGGAAGCCGTGCGCCGCGAAGGGCTCGGCGCGGGAGATGCCCGAGCGCGCCTCGCGCAGCGAGGCCAGCACCTCCTGGGTGGAATTGCCGATGGACGAGACGATGCCCATCCCGGTGATCGCGACGCGCCTCATGACGATCGCTGTCCTCCTGCGCGGCGTGGGAAGCGCCGTCTCGCTGTCACGTAGGACCGTGCCGGCCCGATCTCAACTCTTCTCGGGCTCGGCGCCTCAGCCGCCCACGGGCGTCGCCGCCTGGAACAGCCCGACCCGCAGGTCCTGCGCGTCGTAGACGCGCTCGCCATCGGCCTCCAGCCAGCCGTCGGCGATGCCGAGGACGAGCCGGCCCTGGCGCACCCGCTTCAGGTCGACGCCGTAGACCACCTTCTTGACGCTCGGCAGCACCTGTCCGGCGAGCTTGACCTCGCCGACCCCGAGCGCCCGGCCGCGGCCGGCCGAGCCGAGCCAGCCGAGGTAGAAACCGACCATCTGCCACAGGGCGTCGAGGCCGAGGCAGCCCGGCATCACCGGGTCGCCCTGGAAGTGGCAGGGGAAGAACCAGAGGTCCGGGCGCACGTCGAGCTCGGCCCTGACGTGACCCTTGCCGTGGGCGCCGCCCTCCCGTCCGATCGAGGTGATCCGGTCGAACATCAGCATCGGCGGCAGCGGGAGCTGCGCATTGCCGGCGCCGAACATCTCACCGCGGCCGCAGGCGAGCAGATCCTCGTAGGAGAACTGCGAGGGCCGGTTCGGGGCGTCGGTGGCGTGCGGTTCGGCGGACATGGAGGCGGGGCGATCCTGGCGTCGGGTGGCGGGGGGCGGGCACGGGCCCGTCCGGAAGGCGCGCCCTGTAGCATAGGGCAGTCCTGCCATCAAAGCCGCCCCTTTTCGGGCATACGGCCGCGTGAACTATAACATTTCTGATCTAGGCCCCCGCCGCCCGGTTCGGGTTGCGGCTGCGACGCCCAGTCCCTATAACCGGGGGGCAACGATCGCTCGCACGAAACGCTGATTGTCTGGCCGATGAACGACCTGTCGCCCCTGCACGCCGTGTTGTCCGCCCGCGCCCCGGCCCTCTCGGCCGATGCCGCGGCGGCCCAGCGGCGCGGTTGCCCGCTCTCGGAGCTGCGCGACCGGCTGCGCCGCGCGGGCCTGCGTCCGACGCGTCAGCGCCTGTCCCTCGGCTGGCTGCTGTTCGGCAAGGGCGACCGGCACCTGACCGCCGAGATGCTCTACGACGAGGCGATGCGGGCGAAGGTCCCGGTGTCGCTGGCCACGGTCTACAACACGCTCCACCAGTTCACCGAGGCCGGCCTGCTGCGCCAGCTCGCCCTCGACGGGTCGAAGGCCTATTTCGACACCAACCCGAGCGAGCACCACCACTTCTTCCTGGAGGAGGAGGGCCAGGTGCTCGACATGCCCGATTGCGGCATCACCGTCGACTCGCTGCCCCAGCCTCCCGAGGGCATGGAAATCGCGGGCGTCGAGGTGATCGTGCGTCTGCGCCGCCGAGGCTGACGACCCGGTCGGGTCGCTGGAGGAGCCGCTCTCGCGGGGGGGCGGCTTTTTCATTGGGGGTCGGAGCGCCCGGTCGGCGCGGGATGGACCGTCCCATCACCCCTCGACCGCCCAGTAGGCCCGAGCAGGAGGTGGGAGCGCCGCCAGAACGCGGTCGAGCCCGTCGCGGCCGACATGGTCCGCGAGCAGCTTGCCAACAGTCGCGATGGCGTCGTCCGGCGCGACGTTGTGATCGGTGCGGACGTCCCCCACCTCCCGTGCGAGACTCTTGCGATCCCCGAAAGGCGGGACGGCCGCGTCCGGGTCCCAGTCTGAGACGAAGATCGCCCGCAGCACCGGCGGGAGCACGGCGGCAAAGAGCAGCGCGTCGCGCAGGGCGAGGTGGCTGCGGAAGACCAGGAGAACGGCTCTGACGATCGCGTAGGATCGGTGCGTGGTGCCGCAACCGAGCGCGTCGCGCGCGGCGATCAGGAAGCGCTCGAAATCGCGTGAGGCGTCCAGGTACTCGCGAGGAACGGTCATGGGCGGTTCCTGTCCATGCCCGTCCGCTACTCCACCTTCTCGTTCGGGTAGACGCCCCAGAGGCGGTCCTGGCGCATGTAGCCGTCGACGTCCCCGCGCTTCTGGGGCAGCGCGACGATCAGGCGGCACCACGTTCCGCCGCAGGACTTGATGCTGCCGATGACGCCGGGCTGAAGCTGGGCCACGATCCCGCCCCCGCCCTCCCGCTCGGCGTAGAGGGGCACCGTCTCGGCCTTGTCCTTGGGAGCTAGCACCACGGCGGTGCGCCGGCCCGACAGCAGCGAGTGCAGCACCCAGCCCTCGGTCCCCTCCGAATCCCGGATCCGCCGCCAGTTCTCGAACTCCGCGACGATCTCCACCGGGAGCCCCGCCCGCTGGAACACCCACAGGGTGCGGTGGTCCTTGGACGGCCCCTCGCGCAGGTTCACCCGGTCGGTCTTCAGGCTCACGTAGCGCGGCACCGGAAGGTTGCTGCTCTTGCCGAGCGTCGCCTCCGGCCCCTTGTCAGGGGCCGGCGCCGCCGGGGCCGGCTCGGCGGCGAGGCACAGCCCCGCGGCGAGGGACGCGATCAGGAAGGCACCGGCGCGCGGAAAGGGCATCGGGTCTCGCCTCGGTCGTCGGTTTCGGACGGCATCCCGGGTTGCGCGGGGCGGCGGCCAGGGCCGCGGGCGACGCGTCGAGAGCCCGGGTTTGTCATCCCCAGGTGTGGCCGAAAGACGGTTAAGAGAGCGTAGCGCTGCGGCCAGACGTCCCGTCTCCCGGTTCTTCGCCTGCGGTAGGGCTTCCCGGGGGGCGGCGCCATCGCCTATCGTGACGCGCGATCAGGCCCGCACAAGGGCCGCTGGCCCGCAGGTCCGGGCCGGGCAGGGGAGGGTTCCGTGTCGTCGTTGAAGCGCAAGCCGCTCGTGGTCGTGACCCGGCGCCTGCCGGACGTGGTGGAGACGCGCATGCGCGAACTCTTCGACACCCGGCTCAATCACGACGACAAGCCCCTGTCGTCGGAGGCCCTCGCCCAGGCGGCCCGGGACGCGGACGTCCTCGTCCCGACCGTGACGGACGAGATCGATTCCTCGGTCCTGGCCCAGGCCGGGCCGAACCTCCGGCTGATCGCCAATTTCGGCAACGGCGTCGACCACATCGACGTCGACACGGCGCTCCAGCGCGGCATCACGGTCACCAACACGCCGGGCGTGCTGACCGAGGACACCGCCGACATGACGATGGCCCTGATCCTGGCGGTCGCCCGCCGGGTCACCGAGGGCGCCCGCATCATCCCGGAGGATGCCTGGACCACCGGCTGGTCCCCGACCTGGATGCTCGGCCGGCGCATCACCGGCAAGCGGCTCGGCATCGTCGGCATGGGACGGATCGGCCAGGCCCTGGCGCGCCGGGCCAAGGCCTTCGGGCTGTCGATCCACTACCACAACCGCCGCCGGGTCGCCGCGCGCACCGAGGCGGAGCTGGAGGCGACGTACTGGGAATCCCTCGACCAGATGCTGGCGCGGGTCGACATCGTGTCGGTGAACTGCCCGCACACGCCCGCCACCTACCACCTGCTCTCGGCCCGGCGCCTGAAGCTCCTCAAGCCCGAGGCCGTGGTGGTGAACACCGCCCGCGGCGAGATCATCGACGAGACCGCGCTCGCCCGGCTGATCGAGGTCGGGGACATCGCCGGGGCGGGCCTCGACGTGTTCGAGCAGGAGCCGGCGGTGAGCCCGCGCCTCGTCAAACTCGCGAAGTCCGGCAAGGTCGTGCTGCTGCCGCACATGGGCTCGGCGACGCAGGAGAGCCGCGTCGACATGGGCGAGAAGGTCATCATCAACATCAAGACCTTCCTCGACGGGCACCGCCCGCCGGACCGCGTCCTGCCGAGCATGCTCTGATACGCCCTCCGCTTTGATCAAAGCGGAGGGCGTATCACCAAGCCCGCGCGGCGCCTGAGCGAAGCCCAAATCCGCCATTCCGAAGGAATCAAGCGGATTTGGTATGACCGGAAGTCCCGTCAGGCGAGCGCCGCCGCGATCCCTGCGGCGGCGCGCTCGCCCTCCTCGTAGGCGCCGCCCGCCGTGCCCCATTGCAGGCGCGAGAGGGCTTCGCCGGCAAACCAGATCCGCTCGCCCACCGGGGCCTTGAGGGTCTCGCGGGCGCCGGCATGGCCCGGCGGCACCACCGCCCAGGAGCCCCGCGACCAGGGATCGTGGCGCCACTCGCTGACGGCCGGGACGGCGAGGTCGCGCAGGCCCCGCGACCCGACGGAGTCCGCGAGCACCGCGCGGACGAGGCGGCGCGCGCCGTCCGGGCCGAGGCGGGCGGCGTCGAGCGCGTCCGCGAGGGGCCGGTCGAGCTCGAAATAGTGGAAGGCCGTGCCGTCGACCCGGGTGAGAAGGCCCGGCGGCTCCCGTCGGACGCCCGTGAGGCCGGCGAGCCGGTCGCGGCCGCGGAACGGCGCCGAGGGCCAGTGCAGCACCACGTGCTCGTAGATGCCCGTCAGGAAGCCGTCGATCGCGTGCCGCGTCGCCTCCGGCAGGGCCGGGGTGAAGCGCAGGGCGTCCTGGTCCCGCAGCACCATCACCGGGGCGGTGACGAGGCAGGCGCGCGCCCGAAGGCGGCCGAGCGCCCCGGCATCGACGGCGACCCCGGGTCCCGACCAGTCGATCCCCCGCACCGCCGCGCCGAGCGCGATCGGCAGGCCGCGCGCGAGGCGGGCGAGGTAGGCGCCGTAGCCGCCCGCGATGAAGACGTTGTCGCCGTACTCCATGCTCGGGAAATCGTGCAGGCTGACCTCGTCGAGGGGCCGGCCCGAGACGAGGCCGTGCACGAGGGCCACCCGTCGGCCCCAGGGGCCGAGCCCGGGCGGCAGGGCGGTGGCCGCCGGCCTGTCCGGCCCGCCGAGGGCGGCCCCGACCGTCATCGCCCGGTCGGCCACCGCGAAGGCGCGTCCGTAGGCGGCCTCCTCCGCCGGGCGGCCCGGCCGCCGGCCGACCCGCAGGTGGCTCTCCTGCGCGGCGCGGCGCAGGGGTTCGCCCCGCGCCCGGCCCAGCGTCACGAGCGGGTTGATCGGCCCGGCATGCAGCCAGTGGGCGCCGAGATCGACCGGGTGACCGCGCAAAGCCGTCGTGAAGGTGCGCCCGCCGACACGGTCGCGCGCCTCCAGCACGGCGACGGACAGGCCCCGCGCCCGCAGGGCGCGCGCCGCCGCAATGCCGGCCGCCCCGGCCCCGACCACGACTACGTCGGGATCGTGCGGCAGCGGGGCGAGCGGCGGGACGCCGTGCGGGCGGAACCGCGCGTGGTCGGGCGCGCCGTGGACCAGCATTCACACCTCCTCGACGGTCCCGTTACGGAAGCGGACGGACCCGCCACGCCACCAACGCGGAGCCCGCCGCCGGGATCGGCTCCAGCCAGGACGGGGCGATCCGGCCGCGCGCGAGATCCGGGATGAACGGGGAGGGCGTGTCTTCCCCGTCGGCCGTCGCGCAGACGGCGATGTAGGCGGCGCGCTGCGCGCGCGCGACGCGACGCAAGGCCGCCTCGCCGCCGAACGCGTCGAGCGCCGCCGCGATCCCCGCGGGATCCCGGTGATAGGGCGCCGCGACCACCCCGTGCGCGGTGTGGAGGAGCAGGTACGGTCCGAGATCGACCGGCGCCAGGATCGTCCCGGGCGGCTCGGCGGCGAGGGCGGCCGCGGCCGCGCGGGTCGTGCAGGTCGGCCACCGCGGCGCGCCCGCGGCGTCCGCCGCCCGGTCGGCCAACGCGGGCGCGGGCGGCATCAGCAGGCCGGGCAGCGCCCCGGCCAGGACCCAAACCTTCCCGATCAGGCCGAGCCCCGCCGCCAGGACGGCGAACCGCGCCGCCGGCCTCTCGGCCGGGTCGTTCAGGGCAGCGAGGGCGCGGTCGAGGAGGAGGCCGGCGACCAGCGGCACGAAGCCGGAGGCGACGTAGAGGCCGCGGAACTGCACGGCTCCGATCGCCGCGCCGATTCCCAGGCTCCCGGCGAGGACGCCGAAGGCGGGACGCAGCCCGGCGGGCGCGCGCCGGGCCAGGAGGGCCGCGGCGATCGCCCCGAGCAGTTCCGGCATGAAGGCGGACAGAACGGGCCCGGGCGCCTTGGGCAGGCTGCGCCAGAGCGGCAGCATCTCGCTGACCTCGTCGAGCCAAGCGCGCCGCACGGCCTCCGGCATCCCCGCGAAGGGACCCTGCAGGCAGGCGGGAGCGATGAGCGCGAAGCCGCCCGCGATGAGGATGCCGCCCAGGGCCGCGAGCGCGAGCCGCCCGGCCCGGCCCGGGAGGAAGTTGCTCGCCGCGCGGGCCGCGGCGGCGGTCGCGGCCGCGCCGGCGGCGCACCACAGCCAGGGCGGCGAGAGCGCGTCGCAGGCCGGCACCAGCCAGAGCGCGGGTGCCGTCTGGAGGCCGAACAGGCCGGCGCCCGCGAGCGCCAGCGCTCCGGCGAAACCGAGGAAGGGCCCGAGCGCCGCCTCGCCCGCGAGGATCCACCGCCCCACCAGGGCGAGGCCCGCCCCGGCGATGAAGGGCAGCGTCTCGAGCCCGACCGCCAGCGAGAACGCCGCGAGCGCGCCCGCGACGGCGCCGTCGCGGGCGTCGGGACGCGGCCGCATCAGCCGCAGGGCGAGACCGAGGATCGCGCAGATCTGCACGCCGTGATGATCGATGCGGCCCGGGGCGAAGAGTTCGGTGACGAGGGCGGTCTGGGTGGCGACGAACAGGGCGAGGAGGGCGGCGCGCTCGCCGAACAGGGACCGTGCCCCGCGCAGCAGCAGGAGCGCGTAGAGGCCGAACAGCAGGGGCGGCCAGGCGGCGACGGCGAGGGCCTCGGCGTGCTCGGGCCCGACGAGGCCGCGCAGGGCCAGGATCAGGCCGGCGATCGGCAGGTCCACCAGCCGCGACCAGTGCATCGACGCGCCGCCGGGCGGCAGCAGGCGGTGCTGGGAGACGTCGAACCAGGACTGGCCGGCGAGGAAATCCCTCACCTCGACGAGCCGCATCGCGTCGTCCGTGTCCGGGAGGCGAAGCTCCTGCACGACCGGCAGCACGGTCCGCAGGCCGAAGGCGCCGGCGATCCCGACCGCCACCAAGCCCCACAGCACCGGTCGGCTCGCGAGGAGCGAGGGGCGCCCGGTGCCGGCCGGAGCGGAGAGGAGGGCGGTGCGGGACATCGGCGGATCCGGAGCGGCTGCCCGTCGGGATCGCACGCGAGCCCTTACCCCCCGGTTACGGGGGGCGCGGTGAGAGATCTGTTTACCCTTCCATCGTTAATGTCCGGCCGACGCGCCTGCCCCCCACCGCACCCTGCGGGCGCCACCGGAGCCGCCCCCGATGAGTCTGCACACGGAGACGCTGGTCATCGGCGCCGGGCCGGCGGGTCTGACCGCCGCCTACCTGCTGGCGAAGGCGGGCCGGGACGTCACCGTGCTGGAGCGCGACCCGGAGCGCGTCGGCGGCATCAGCCGCACCGTCGACTACAAGGGCTACCTGTTCGACATCGGCGGCCACCGCTTCTTCTCGAAGTCGAAGGAGGTCGTCGATCTCTGGGACGAGATCCTGCCGGACGATTTCATCGAGCGGCCGCGCCTGTCGCGCATCTACTACAAGGGCCGCTACTACGCCTATCCGCTTAAGGCGTTCGAGGCCCTGCGCAATCTCGGCCTGTGGCAGAGCGCGGCCTGCGTCGCCTCCTACCTGTACGCCCGCGCGCGGCCGGTCGAGGACCCGAAGAGCTTCCACGACTGGGTGCGCAACCAGTTCGGCGAGCGCCTGTTCTCGATCTTCTTCAAGACCTACACCGAGAAGGTGTGGGGCCTGTCCTGCGACGCGATCTCAGCCGATTGGGCCGCCCAGCGCATCAAGGGGCTCGACCTCGGCTCGGCGATCCGCGACGCGCTGGTGCGCTCGCTCGGCCTGCGCGGCAAGCCGAAGGCCGGCGAGCCGGTGATCAAGACCCTGATCGAATCCTTCCGCTACCCGCGCCGCGGCCCCGGCATGATGTGGGACGCGGCGGCGGCCTCCGTGCGCGAGCGGGGCGGGCGGGTGCTCCTCGACCGGGGCGTCGAGAGCCTGTCCTTCGACCAGGGCACCGGTCTGTGGACGGTCGGCGCCCGCCGCCAGGACGGCAGCCGCGAGACCTACACGGCGCGCAACCTCGTCTCCTCGGCGGCGATCCAGGATCTCGTCCGCGCCCTCCGGCCGACGCCGATCAGCACCTTCCACGCCCGCGCGCTCGGCTACCGCGACTTCATCACGGTGGCGCTGATCGCCCGCGGCGCCGAGGACTTCCCGGACAATTGGATCTACATCCACGACCCGAGCGTGAAGGTCGGACGGGTGCAGAACTTCCGCTCCTGGTCGCCCGAGATGGTGCCGGACCCGGCCTATACCTGCCTCGGCCTCGAATACTTCTGCTTCGAGGGCGACGGGCTGTGGACGGCGCCGGACGAGGACCTGGTGGCGCTCGCCACGCGCGAGATCGCGCAGATCGGCCTGATCCGGGCCGAGGACGTGGTGGATGCCTGCGTGGTGCGCCAGCCCAAGGCCTATCCGGTCTACGACGAGGCCTATCGCGACAACGTGGCGGCGGTCCGCCGCGACCTGGAGACGAGCTACCCGAGCCTCCACCTCGTCGGCCGCAACGGGATGCACAAGTACAACAACCAGGACCACGCCATGATGACCGCCATGCTCACGGTGCGGAACATCCTGGCGGGCCAGCGGCTCTACGACGTCTGGAGCGTGAACGAGGACGCGGAATACGCGGAGGCCGGGATCTCCGGCGCCCGCGAGGCGCTGCAGAGCGAGCGGCTGGTGCCGCGGAAGGTGGCCTGAGCGGGAGGCTCACGGCCCGCACCGGATCTGAAGCAGCGCGTCGAGGTCGGGCGGGCCGCCCGGCAGGAGCAGGCGCCAGGCCGGCGCGGTCGCGGCCACGAGCCCGGCCGCCAGGACGAGCCAGGGCAGGGCGGGCCGGAGCCGGTGCGGCCTCATCGCGCCGCCTCCGCGGCGGGCGGCCGGCGCAGGAGCAGCGCACCCGCTGCCAGCATCGCGCCGCCCCAGGCCAGGAAGCCGACATCCCAGGCCGGCCAGAACGCCCGGTCCACCGTCTCGTTGACGTGGTGCACGCCCAGGATCTGGTGGTCGATCACGCCCTCCACGAGGTTGAACAGGCCCCAGCCGGCCAGCAGGGCCCCGACCATCCGGGACCCCGACCAGAGCAGGCGGTCGCGATGCGCCCGCCGCCAGAGCAGGAACAGCCCGAGCACGACGAAGACGTAGGTCGTGCTGTGGAAGAGCCCGTCCCAGAGGGTGTTGCGCTCGAGGTTGGCGAGCGAGGTGATCGGATACCAGCTGCTGAGCATGTGGTGCCATTGCAGCACCTGATGCAGCACGATCCCGTCGAAGAAGCCACCGAGCCCGAGGCCGAACAGAAGGCCGGCGGCGACCGGGAAGGGCGGCTCCGGGAGCGTGTCCGGCATGAGGCCCTCCGGGGCGCGTGGTCCTGGGTGAACCCCCGCATCGGGACAAGCGTTCCGGCACCGATCATGGCCCCGTCAGGGGGGCCGGACGCGCCCACGCGGGCCTCAGAACCCCGCGTAGCGCCCCGGCCTGTGGTTCAGCGCCAGGACGAGGTTGAGGACGACCGCCCCGAACACCGAGAGCGCCACAATCCGCGGATCGAGCACCGCGAAGGCGAGCGCGACCACCGCGCAGTCGAGCGCCATCTGCACCTTGCCGGCGCTCCAGCCGCGGCTGGCCTGGAGATAGATCGCGAGGATTCCGAACCCCCCGAGACTCGACCGGTGGCGCACCAGCACCAGCAGGCCGACCCCGACGAGCAGGCCGCCCATCCCCGCCGCGAAGACCGGATCGAGCATGCCGAGCGCCATCAGCTTCGGCAGCAGCATCGCCTCGCTGGCCAGCGCCACGACCGCCACGAAGGTGCGCACCGCGAAGGCAGGGCCGACCGCCAGATAGGCGAAGACGTAGAACGGCACGTTGACGAGGAAGAAGACGATGCCGAGCGGCTGGCCGGTCGCGTAGTGGATCAGGAGCGACAATCCGGCGGTCCCACCCGTGGCGAGCCCGCCGCGTTGCAGGAAGTGGAATCCGAGCGCCACCAGCGCCGTGCCAGTGATGCCGGCGAAGAGATCGTCCCAGGCGCCGTGCCGCAGCGGCTCCGCGCCGGCGTCCCGAACCTGCGCAAGCCCGTGAGCCGATGCGTCTGACATCAGGCAACGCTCCTCGTTCTGCCCCGACGATAGGTTTCGCTGCACCGCAGCACAAGCCGTGCCGAGCGGCCAGGGGCCCTTCGGTGAGAACCCCCGGGGCAGGCGGTGCCGTCGGCCGGGCTTCCGCTGTCGCACCGGCGGCTCGGCCGGTCCCGCACCTACGCCCGCCGGAGCTTCACAGCGTCTTCTCATTTGACTAAGGAGCGCCCACGCGTCCCGCACAGGATCACCGCCATGCCCGACCCCGTCGGCCCGACCCAGCCCGCCTCGCAGCTCGTGACCGTGTTCGGCGGCTCGGGCTTCCTGGGACGCCACGTGGTGCGCGCCCTCGCCAAGCGCGGCTACCGCATCCGCGTCGCGGTGCGCCGGCCCGACCTCGCGCAGTTCCTGCAGCCCCTGGGCCGCGTCGGCCAGATCGTGGCCGTCCAGGCGAATCTGCGCGATGCCGCCTCGATCACCCGCGCGGTCGAGCATGCGGACGTGGTGGTCAACCTCGTGGGCATCCTGCAGGAGAGCGGGAACCAGGGCTTCCAGCGTCTCCAGTCCGAGGGGGCGGGCGCGGTCGCCCGCGCGGCGGCGGCGATCGGCGCCCGGATGGTGCAGGTCTCGGCCATCGGGGCCGATGCCGGATCGCCCTCCGCCTATGCCCGCACCAAGGCGGAGGGCGAGGCCAAGGTCCTGGCCGCCCGGCCGGACGCCGTGATCGTGCGGCCCTCCGTCGTCTTCGGGCAGGGCGACACCTTCTTCAACCGCTTTGCCGAGCTCGCCCGTTTCCTCCCGGTCCTGCCGCTCGCGGGCGCCGAGACGCGGATGCAGCCGGTCTTCGTCGGCGACGTGGCCGAGGTGATCGCGCGCGCCGTGGACGGTGCGGCGAAGCCCGGCACGATCTACGAACTCGGCGGCCCCGAGATCCTGACGCTGCGGCAGCTCGTCGAGTACACGCTCGAGGTCACGATGCGCCGCCGTCTCATTCTGCCGATCCCGGCCCCGGTGGCCCGCCTGCAGGCGCGGGCGCTGGAGATCGCCGACGCCCTCACCCTCGGACTGCTGCCCGACAGCCTCAAGCTCACCCGCGATCAGGTGATCCTGCTGCAGCGCGACAACGTGGTGTCGGAGGCCGCGAAGGCCGAGGGACGCACCTTCGAGGCTTTCGGCATCGTGCCGACCGCGATCGAGGCGGTGGTCCCGGGCTATCTCTGGCGGTTCCGCAAGGCGGGCCAGTTCGCCCGCGGCCGGGGCACGCCCGGCATGGCGGCGGTGCCGGACCTTCTCGCGCCGCAGCCGATGGGCGAGCATTCGGCCCATCATCCCGAACTGGCGGGCGGACCCGCGATCGGCCAGAAGGCGGCGGGCGCCGGCCAAGCCCCGGGCATGCCGCCCCACTGAGCCGTCAGCGGATCGGCCGCCGCGCGTCCGGCGCCACGAGCAACCGCTCCCGGCTGAGGCCCTTGTGGACGTGGACCATGAGGGCGATGCCGAAGAGCGGCGTGAGCAGGTTCAGCACCGGCACCACCATCAGGCCGGCGAGCAGCGCGCCCGCCGCCAGCACCGTCGCGGAATGGTGGCGCCGCATGGCCTTGGCCTCGGAGAGCGGTCGGAACCGGGCCGCTGCCAGCTCGAAATACTCGCGCCCGAGCAGGTAGGTGTTGGCGCCGAAGAAGGCGATCAGGTTCACGCCCGGCACGAAGAACAGGGCGAGCGCCACGAGGTTCACGAGGAGCGCCAGCCCGGCGAAGCGCAACGCGTAGAGGAGCGCCTGACCAAGCGCCATGGCGCGGCCCGGCACCTCGTCGGGGAAATCCGTGCGCTCGACCACGTCGGCGGCGTCGTCCACGAAGTAGCCGGCCACCAGGATCGAGACCGCCGGCAGGATGTAGGCCAGGGCCACGAACAGCCCCGCCCCGGCGAGGAAGTAGGCGAACGAGTTGACGATCGGGTACTGGGCCGAGATCGGGTGGCCGATCAGGACGGTGTCGATCAGCCGCGTCAGGGCGAACCACGTGAGCAGCAGGAGCCCGACGGTCAGCCCGAGGGACTTCCACAGGATGCGCCGCAGGGGCGGCGAGAGCACCTGCCGCAGGGCCGCGGCGGCGGCGGAGAACAGCATCGGGACCTCGTGGCCGGGGAGAGCCGCGACCCGGGGACCCGGTCCGCGCCTCGCGGGTTGATGGGGCAGCCGCGACAGCGGCGCTGCGAGGCAGGAGATACGCATGGACATCGCCGTCGAGAAGGTCTGCGAATTGATCCTTCGGGTGAGGGCCCTCGACGTGAAGGAAGGGCCGACCGACGTGGATTCGGGCTCGAACCCGATCGACGACGGCGCCCGCGATGTCCTGATGGAGGATCCGGACGATTCCACCGAGGAGGAATTGCGCGAGGTGATCGCTGGCCTGAACGACGACGAGCGGGCGGAGCTGGTGGCCCTGCTCTATGTCGGGCGGGGCGACATGGAGCCCGAGGAGTTTCCCGACGCGGTTCGCCTCGCCCGCGAGCGCGAGGCGGCCGGCACGGACCCGGCGAACTACCTGCTCGGCATCCCGAATCTCGGCGACCTGCTCGCCGAGGGGCTGGAGGGGATGGGGCTGCGCTGCGACGAGTGAGGGCGCGCCCGAGTCCTGACCCCTTGGCGGGCCAACGCGTGCACACAGCCATCGAAAAACCGTTACGCAACAATCGCTTGTTCAAGCGCCCGACGGGGTGAGCGCGGCGCGGGGAACCCCCTCTCCCGTGCGGGCTCAAACAGTCACACGTCGCCGGATGAAGCGCGGGTTTCTCATCTCCCCGCGTGCGGGGAGAGGGCTGCGGACCCCTTGTCGGGTCCGCAGCGAGCCCCGCAGGGCGAGGGTGAGGGGGCGGTTCCGGAAGAGCCTCATCCTGCGCCGCCCCCTTGTATCTGGAAGCCGGCCCTTTTGGATGATGTGATGAGGGCTGCGCGGGGACCGGCGGCCGCCGGTCCCCGCGCGTGGCGGACGGCTCCCGCGCCCCCTCTGGCTGCAACCGCTGGTGAGCTTTGGGACCGTCGCCACTGTCACGCACGACCGGACAGTCGCCTGATCGCCCATCGCACGCACAAGGCAGGTTACCGTGACCCAGATCATCTGTGGAGTGGACGTCGCCGCAAAGACCCTCGACGTCCGCATCGTTCCGGGTGG